>DASQPR010000137.1:0-4751 GCA_035643815.1 Micromonosporaceae bacterium
TGGTGCGCGGTGGCGCCGCGGTCGGCGTACCCACGGTTGTTGCGGTCGACGACGATCGCACCGCTCGATCCGGACGAAGTCGGTGTCTGGTCGGTGAGCTGCTTTTTCATCAAGCGTTCGCATCGCGCTCGCGGGCTCGGACACACCCTGCTCGCCGCCGCGGTCGATTGGGCGGCCGGGCAGGGCGCGTCCGTCATCGAGGGCTACCCCGTCGAGACCGACGGTGCGCGCCACAGTTCCGGCGACTACTTCACCGGCACCGTCAGCCAATTCGCTCGGGCCGGATTCGCGCGTCAAACGCGACCGTCGACCGGCCACCGTGTGGTGATGCGGCGCGAGGTCTGAGGGCGGCTCGATCGCGCCGCTGCACGCGGCCAGCCATGCACGCCGATCGTCTCGGCCAGCGTGAGCACTGGTTGCGGTGCACGGTCTGGCGCCGATCGGGCCCGACGTTCGTGGCGCGTCGTCGAGCCCGGACCACTAACGATCGGGCAGGTCGGCAAGCGTGCGCGCCCAGGTCTTGAAGCCGGAGTCGGGTGCCGCCGCACAATAGCGCCGGAACTGGTCTCGTGCCTGCGCCCGTCGGATCCCACCGGTCATCGTGGGCGTCCGGAAGAACGGCGTATCGGGACTGTTCCGCCACTGGGCGGCGATGCCCGTGCCGCCGTCGCCCGGCGACTCCAATGCGTAGAACACCTCGGCGACGCCGAGCGTCATCGCCGCGCCCAAGCACATTACGCACGGTTCGAGGTTGACGGCCAGGGCCAACGGCGCCGGCCGCTTGGCGAAACCGAGGCGCTCGTCGGCCGCGATCATCGCAAGCAGATCCGCGTGTACGAGGCGGCGACCAATGCCGCGCTCCCGGGTATGCGATTGGGCCACGATGTCGTCGCCCATCACGACGACGGCACCGATCGGCAGTTCACCGGCGGCCATGCCTGTGTCCGCGACATCAATGGCCGCAGCGACCATGTCGTCCGGTGTCACGCCATCTCCGGATGTTCGCGTCGTCGCCCGCTCGCGTGCTTTCGCCACGGGGGTTGCGAGATCATCGATCGCGGGCGGCGAGCCGGAGCGACTGCCACGAGCCGTCGCCGAACCAGCCACCGTCGACGGACAGCGCGGTGCCGTTGATAAAGGAGCTTCGGGTTGGATCGGCCAGGAACGCGACCGCCTGGGCGATGTCGTCGGGTGTGGCGAACCGGCCGAGCGGGACATGGTCGGTGATGTCGGCGTCGCCGTACGCCCCCTCGCCCTGCGACGCGTCGTCCATCGGCGTCTTGACCCAGCCGGGGCACACGGCGTTGACCCGGATGCCGCGGCCGCCCCACTCGGCCGCGAGCGTACGGGTGAGACCGATCAGGCCGTGCTTGCTCGCGTTGTACGCCGCGCGATCGGCGACGCCCCGCAAGCCCGCGACCGACGCAATGTTGACGAACGATCCACGGCGCCCGGACCCGTCGTCGGGCTGGCCGAGCATGATCCGACCAAACGTACGGGTGATCAGGAACGGGCCGGTGAGGTTGACGTCGATGACCTGGCGCCACGCGTCCAGCGTCATGTCCTCCAGCGGCGTGATGGCCGCGATGCCGGCGTTGTTCACGACGACGTCCACCCGGCCATAGCGTTCGATCACGGCGTCCGCGAACGCGGTCACGTCGGTCTCGCTCGTCACGTCGCCGGTGTAGACGAGCCCGATTTCGCCCGGTGCATCGGACGGCTGCCGATCGTACGTGGCGACGGCGAACCCGTCGTCGGCGAGCACCTCTGCGATGCGCTGTCCGATCCCCTGTGTCGCTCCGGTGACCACGGCGACTCGTACGGTTGTGTCCATTCTCGCGACTCTAGAGCCTGTGTCGTAGCCGGTGGGCGTCGCCGCCGCGTCTAGCGCCCGGCCCGGCGGCTAGAGGTCTTGGACTGCGCGGAGCGCGGCGCTGACCTGGTCCATGGTGTCCGGTGTCGCGATCGCCATGCGTTCGAGGAGCCGCGACCGCATGATCGGCTGTACGGTGACCGCATTGGCCCAGCCGAAATCGTCCACCGGTATGGCGAGCAGACTGCCCGGATCGGTCTCGACGATGTTCACCGCGAGCACGACGGGCACGGTGCGGTCGTTGTTGACCGGGTCGGCCGACACGATCAGCCGCAACGTCGAGATGCCACGGCGGGCGACGACCGGGTCGTAGCGCCAGACTTCGCCGCGCCGCGCCGTCACTCCGAGTTCCGCTCGAGCTCGTCGAGCTCGGCGTATTCGGGATTTCGGGCGTACCAGGTGCCGAGCTGAGCGGCGGCTTCCGCGAGCGCCGTGTGTCGGACCAGGCGGTCGACGTACGCGGAGACGTTTCCGCCGGTCTGCGACTTTGCCTCGCGGTTGAGGAACTCGACCGTGGTCTCGTCGAGACTGAGCGTCACACGCGACTTCATACGGCGATGTTACGCGCGTACGTACCCCAAGCGGAACGTCTCCGGCCGACGGATCGGGTCACGCGATGATCGTCCGCGTGCATGATCCACCGGCGTGGACGATTACGGTCGCTGCCACGGCCCAAATCGTCCGTCCTGGTGGATCACCGCCGAAGCGCGAGCCCTCCGGCGCGGGCCAGCCAAGCGTCAGCCGGCCAGAATCGGGCTCAGAACCTCGATCGCACGCTCGATATCGGCGTCATCGACATCGAGATGGGTGACGAGACGTACGAGTTGCGGAGCCATCGGCGACACGAGTACGCCATGTTCGGCGGCCGCCGCGACGACCGACAATGCGTCGTACGGATGCTTCGTCGTGTCGAGCATGACGAGATTCGTCCGTACGCGGGCCGGGTCTACGAGACCGTACGGCGCGAAGGCCTGCGCCAACCGTTGGGCGCGAGCATGATCGTCGGCCAGCCGTTCGATGTGATGACCGAGCGCGTACCGACCGGCGGCGGCAAGAATCCCGGCCTGCCGCATGCCGCCACCCATCCGCTTCCGGATCGTCCGAGCCTCCGCGATCTTGGCGGCGCTGCCGATGACGAGCGAGCCGACCGGTGCCCCGAGCCCCTTCGACAGGCACACCGACATCGTGTCGAAGAGCGCGCCATAGGAGGCCAGTGGCACGCCGTCGGCAACGTGCGCATGCCAGATCCGGGCGCCGTCGCAGTGCAGTGCGAGCCCTCGTTCATCGGCGAGGCCACGCAACCCTTGCAGGGTCTCGAACGGGATTACTCCCCCGCCGCCCTGGTTGTGCGTCTGCTCGACGGCGATCGCTCGGGTCGGCACGCCAAAACCGTCTCGGCGCACCAGCGACGCCACGAGATCGACGTCGATGTCCGGACCGCAGGCCGGCCACGTCCGTGTCGAGATCCCGCCGATCGCCGCCGCCGCGCCGATCTCGTACGTGACGACGTGAGCGTCGCCGTCACAGAGCAGCTCCGAGCCCCGCGGCACCGCCAGCTGCAACGCGATCTGGTTCGCCATCGAACCGGACGGGGCGAACAGCGCTGCCTCATGGCCGAAGAGCGCCGCCACGTAGCTCTGCAGCTCGTTGACGGTGGGATCCTCGCCGTACACGTCGTCGCCGACCGGCGCGGCCGCCATCGCGGCCCGCATCTCCGCCGTCGGCCTGGTCACCGTGTCGCTGCGCAGATCGACGACCGGACTGCCCGGCGTCACAGCGCCGGCGATGGAGCCGACCATCGAACTAGCCCCGCAGCATCTCGGCGACGAGGAAGGCGAGCTCGATCGACTGCTGAGTGTTCAGCCGCGGGTCGCACGCGGTCTCATAGCGGCCGGGCAGGTCGGCATCCTCGATCGCCTGGGCGCCGCCGAGGCACTCGGTGACGTCCTCGCCAGTGAGCTCGACGTGCAGCCCGCCTGGATGCGTACCGAGCTGCCGGTGCACTTCGAAGTAGCCCAACACCTCGTCGACGATGCGGTCGAAATGGCGCGTCTTGTAGCCGTTGGACGATTCGTGGGTGTTCCCGTGCATCGGGTCGCACTGCCAGACGATCTTGCAGCCGGCCGCCGTCGCCTTCTCCACGATCGATGGCAGGACGTCGCGAACCTTCTGGTTGCCCATCCGGGACACCAGCGTGAGACGACCGGGCACGTTGTCCGGGTTTAGTCTCTCGCACAGCTCGATCGCGGTCTCCGGCGTCGTGTCCGGCCCGAGCTTCACACC
Organism: Micromonosporaceae bacterium; assembly: GCA_035643815.1. Classification (GTDB taxonomy): domain Bacteria; phylum Actinomycetota; class Actinomycetes; order Mycobacteriales; family Micromonosporaceae; genus DASQPR01. Next base: position 4,157 of record DASQPR010000137.1, read on the forward strand.
GATCGGGTTGGCGATGCGGGAGACGAAGTCGACGTGTGCGTTGCCGAGCTGGCGGGTGCGCTCGCCGACCCACAGGAAGTGGGCCGACAGGCCGAACGCGCGGTTGTCGGCGACCCGGGTGAGCGCCCGGTCGTATTCCAGCGCGAGGGCCTCGTGGGAGCAGTAGAGCGTGACCGTCCGCAACGCCTCGTCGTCCTTCATGCCGCAGGCGCGGATGAACGCGAGCGCCCGGTCGATCTCGGCGGCCAGCGCTTCGTAGCGCTCGCCGGCGCGGGACGTCGTGACGAAGCCCTTGTTCCAATCGTGTACGGCGTGCAGATCGCCCATGCCCCCGCCGAGGTAGGCGCGCAGCATGTTCATGGCGCTGGACGCATTGGCGTAGGCGCGGATCATCCGCTTCGGATCGGCGACGCGGGCGGCCTCGGTCGGTTCAAGGGAGTTGATCATGTCGCCGCGGTACGCCGGGAGGCCGAGCGAGTCGAGCGTCGCGGTGCGGGGCTTCGTGTACTGCCCGGCGACACGCGCGACCTTGACCACGGGCAGGCTCGCACCGTACGTCAGGACGACGGCCATCTGCAGGAGCGTCCGCGCGTTC
>DASQPR010000138.1:0-3136 GCA_035643815.1 Micromonosporaceae bacterium
ATACGTCGACCACCTCCACGAGCACTTTCTGGACCCGGTGGTGATCGAGGACGGCGCGTACCGGGCGCCGCGGAAGCCAGGATTCTCGGGGGAGATCCGACCGGAGACGCTCACGCAGTACGCGTTCCCGGACGGCCCGGCATGGCGCTAGTCCACGTAGGACTTGGCGAGCGCGAACCGGACAGGTGTGGGCCGGGCGAGCCGTATGAGCTGCGACGGGACGGCGGTCCGCTGGAGGCGCTTCGCGGTCTGCTCGCGTGGGTCGAGGCGGCCGTGGCGGCTGGAGCGGTCGACCCGGCCGACGCGCCGCTGGCCATCGTCGCCGGACCGGTCGCCGGGGTCGCTGCGCCAGGGCTGGCCCGTACCACGGCGATCGGGCTGTCGCCGCTGTCCGGCGGCGTCGCTGAGACCCGGGCCGAGGGGCCCTTCGCCGCCGGCCTGCGTGGCGCGGGCGTCACCGGCGTCGTCCTGCACGGCCGCGCGCCAGCCCCGGTCGTGATCGTCGTTGGCGGCGGCCAGATCCGAGTCGACCCGTGTCCACAATGGGGTCTCGACACGGCGGCCGCGACCGACGACCTGCGCGCCTCGTACGGCGAGGACGCGAGCGTCGCGGTCATCGGCCCGGCCGGCGAGCGCGGCGTACGCTACGCCTCGATCGTCACGTGCCGCGATCATCCTCTGCCTCGGCTCGGCCTCGGTGCCGTCATGGGCGCCAAGCGAGTCAAGGCGATCGTCTGTGTCGGAAACGCGCCGATCCCGGTCGAGGATCCGGCCCAGGTCGCACGGATCGCAGCCGACTACGCGGTCCGGATGCACGGCAATCCGCTCGCGTCCTGGCAGCACGGTGCGCCCGGGTTCGCGGTGTGGCAGGCCGAACCCGGGTACGCCGCGGTCGCGAACTTCGCCGACACCCGAGCCCGCGGCGGCGTCGACCCCGCAACCGCTCGGCCGCTCGAACGCGTCGCCAGTTGCCCAGGATGCCCAACCGACTGCATGAAGGTGTACGTCGGGGCCGCCCCGCACCAGGAAGCGCTGGCGGCGCTCGGCGCCAACATCGGCGTCACGGACCCGTGGGCGTTACACACGCGGTGCGTACGGATCGGTGTCGACCCGGTCTCATTCGCTGGTACCGTCGCCGCGGCTGGCCTCGTCGGGGACGACGTGCCGCGCGCCCTCGAAGACCTCGCGCGCGGGCGGGACCCATACGGCCTGGCCGAGGGCGCCGCCCGGCTCCAGCGCGCCGGCCGGACCAGGCGTACCGCGATGACGAGCAAGGACGTCGAGTTGCCGCCGTTCGATCCGCGCGTTCAGCCCAACCTCGGGCTCGCGTACGCGGTCGCGCCGATCGGCCCGCGTTACGACATCGTCGAACACGACCTCGACTTCACGCCCGACGACGGCATGCCGCACGCCTTCGACGAGGCCCGCAAGCTGGGCCTGGCCGTGCCCCGGACGCGCGGCGTTCACGATCCGGTCGGCACGGCGATCCTGATGCGGCTGTGGAGCGGATTGGACGCGCTGGGCGTTTGCCTGTTCGCCGCGACGCCGACCCGGCCTTTGTCGCTCGCCGACGTGACCGACCTGGTGGCCGCGGTCACCGGCGAAGCGCCGGACGTCCTCGCGCTCGGCTCGCTCCGGATGGCATGGCAACGTGAGATCAATCGTCTCCTCGGTATCGGGCTCGACCGCGACACGCTGCCCGATCGTTTCTTCACCGAGCCCGTCGAGGCGGGACGCTACACGGGCGCGGTGCTCGATCGGGACGCGTTCGGCGCGGCGGTCACCGAGCTCCACCATGAACTGGCATTTGCCTAACAAAGAGGGTGCGCACGATGGGACAGTTTGACGGGTTGGTCGCGGTCGTGACCGGCGGCGGATCAGGTATCGGCGCGGCCTGCACGGCCGGGTTCGTCAGCGGCGGCGGGCGGGTCGGCGTGCTCGACCTCAACCCGCCCGAAGCGTCGATGGGTACCTTGCCGATCCGCGCCGACGTCGGTGACGGTGATTCGCTGGACGCGGCGATGGCGCAGGTCGCGGCCGACTTCGGTGGCATCGACATCCTCGTCAACAGCGCCGGAATCAGCGCGGTCGGCGACGTGTCCGCCAACGACGACGCGGAGTGGGGCCGAGTGCTCGACGTCAACGTCGTCGGTGTGGCTCGCGCCTCCCGGGCGGCGCTTCCGTACCTGCGGCGTAGCGCCCACGGCGTGATCGTCAACCTCTCGTCGATCGCAGCGAACGCCGGGCTGGTGCAGCGTGCGCTCTACTCCGCATCCAAGGGTGCGGTGCACGCGCTGACCCTCGCGATGGCCGCGGACCTGGTCGGTGCGGGCGTACGCGTTACGTGCGTGGCACCCGGCACCGTGGACACGCCGTGGGTCGCCCGGCTGCTGTCCCGCGCCGACGACCCGGCCGCCGAAAAGGCTCAGCTCGCCGCCCGCCAACCGACCGGCCGACTGGTCTCCGCCGACGAAGTCGCTGCCGCGGTTCTGTACCTCGCCAGCCCCTCGGCCGGCGCCACGACGGGTATGTCGCTCGCCGTCGACGGGGGGATGTCAGGTCTGCGACTCCCGCGCGTCTGAGAAGGCAACACCGCACCACCACAGGCTCTGATGCGTTCGTCGATTGTGGATCGGTCCGGATGTCCCGGTAGGTTTAGAACTTGCTGGCGTCCGTTGTCGGTGTCGCGGTCGGCTTTCACGGGTCCAGCGGGCAGCGTCGCATCGTGAAGAGCAGCACCGGCAGTGTGCCGGCCGGCAGTCCAGCGGACTCCGCGCACACCTGCCGCATCGCAGGCCGCGACGACTTTGGTAGTCCGGTGTTTGACCTGAACGGCCTCGACCTTGAGGAGATCGCCACCGCACGGCGGACCAGACCGACTACGAGCACCGGTGGCTGATCAATCCGCAGACTGGTGAAGTCGTGTTCTGGACATCCGAATCTGCGTACGAGGCCGTACCGATTCCGATGACCCCCTGCTGGTCCGGGCCGGCAGACCTAATGCGTCTGCCGCGGGTCGGTGCGGGGGCGATGCCAGCTCAGCAGCGGGAGTGAAGATGGGCATGCCAGCGTCGCCGTCCTCGGCCGGAAGCAGGAAGACGGTCCCGGGCAAACTCATCTCCCGGGCCAGGCGCTG
>DASQPR010000139.1:0-2517 GCA_035643815.1 Micromonosporaceae bacterium
TCGATCGCGTGCACGTTGGCATTCGTCGGCGACGGCGCCGGTCGAACGCGGGAGAAGGGATCCGACATGTCCACCACCGGAGTCCGCCCGCTGCGCGCCGACGCCCAACGCAACCGTGATCGGTTGCTCGAGGTGGCCGTGCGTGCCTTCTCCGATGGTGGCCCGGACGTCACGCTCGACGCGATCGCCAAACAGGCCGGCGTCGGGATCGGCACGCTCTACCGCCACTTTCCCACCCGCGAGGCGCTGGTCGAGGCCACGTACCGAAATGAGCTGGCGCGACTGTGCGACGCCGCCGCCGAGCTCCTTGCCGCCCAGCGACCGGAAGATGCGTTGCGCACGTGGATGGACCGGTTCGTCGATTACATGACGACCAAGCGCGGCATGGCGGAGGCGCTCCGCGCCGTGATCGCGTCGGGCGGCAACCCGTTCGCCCAAAGCCGTGATCGACTGGTCGCCGCCATCACGACGCTGCTCGCCGCCGGGGCGGAAGCGGGCGCCGTACGGTCCGACATTGCTCCGGCTGACGTCCTCGCGAGCCTGAGCGGCGTGTCGCTTGCGGCCGGTGAACCCGCGCAGGCCGGCCGGCTACTCGACCTGATCATGGACGGGCTGCGTTACCGCCCGGCGGCGTCCTGAGCCGGCGCCCCGACCCGGCCGGAGGAGGGTTCGCGCTTACCTTCTCGGGTAGCGGTGCCACGGCCGCGACCGCCTCGACCTCGACTAACTGGTCGTCGTAACCGAGCACCGTCACTCCGAGGAGCGTGCTCGGCGGATCGTGGTCGCCGAACGCATCGCGTACGACCGCCCACACCGCGCCCAGATCCGACTGACTTGCGCTGGCCACGTACACAGTCGTCTTGACCACATCGCTGAGCTCAGCGTGGGCCGACTCGAGGGCGACCGCGAGGTTTGCCATCACTTGGCGAGCCTGGCCGACATAGTCGCCCGGACACACGGTCCCGCCGTTCGCGTCGAGCGGGCAGGCACCGGCGGTAAACACGAGACGGGACGGCACGTCGACAGTCGCCGCATACGCATATTCGGCGACATCGGACAGCCCGGCGGCGCGGATCAGTGGCATGCCGGGACCGTAGCCGACCTCGCGACCCGGCAGCATCCGGATATCGGCGGCTCACGCAACGCGACGCCGTCGTGGACCCTCGCGCGGCCGCGGGACTGACTCGACGCGGCCACGCTCGGCTCCACCCGGCACGACAAGCCGGTGGATGACCGCGTCGACGCCACCGAGACGACGTACGAGGGCCGGCGAAACGTAGAGCGACTCGACCGTCGTTGCGGCCGATCCATTCAATGTGGCTTGTGACGAAGCACCGGCGTCGAGATGCAGGTGCAGTAGTCCGAGGTCGGCCGGCAAAGGTTCGCCGTAAACCCGGTCACCGGTCCGGCCGTCGTACGAGGCGAGGAACGACGTGCCGCTGCTGACGGCGGCGACTATGGCGGTCACGAACTCCGACCGGGGCAGACCGGCGACGTAGCGATGATCGCGGGCCGAACTCACGCCCTCGTACGGCGGGTCGAGATAGACGACGTCGCGGGCGGTGGCACCGGCGAGCACATCGCGATAGTCCGCCACGGTCGCCCGCGAGCCCGCGAGCGTCGTCGACGCCCGTGCGAGTCGCGCGCGCATCAGATCGGGCCGGACACCGAGCCGTCGATGATCCACACCCTGGTTGAACTCCCCGTCGCTGTTGTAACGGACGGCCGCCTTGACGCAGCGGGCGAGCAGGTACAGCAGGTGATGCGGCTCGTGCTGCTCGTTGAAATCGGCGCGGATCGCGCGAAAGTAGGCCGACGGGTCGGTTCGTTGGTCAACCCACATGCGGCCGTACGCGTCCGCGAGGCCGTACGGATCGTCCAGGATCCGTTGCCACAGACCGATCAGCGGCGCGTTGATATCGCTGAACCAGGCCGTACCCCCGATTTTCAAATGGCGCGCGGCGAGCGACACCGCCGCGGACCCGGCAAATGGTTCGAGCAGGCGGTCGGTGTCGTCCGGCAGCAAGGGCACGATCGCGTGCGCAAGCCGCCGCTTGCTGCCTTGATACGGCAACGCGTGGGGGACGTCGGCGAGGCCGGCCAGCCGGAGCGGAGTGAGCTGCACCGCATTCACGCCGCTCAGTGTGCCGCACGGGCGGGCCGACCGGGCACCAAGCGCTCGGCGCGCCGGCTATGACCGGATCCGCCCAGGTATTGGCGGCGGCCATTACGTCTCGGCATCGACCGGACGGCCGACCCGACCGGCATGCAGAATTTCGCGATTCACGTGCCATGCTGGGCGTCATGGACGATCGGAGGCAGGCGGACCTGCCGTGGGCACACGCACCGCTCGCGGTTCGGATCCTCGGCGCCGTGATCATCGCGCTGCCCGCGTTTCTGATGGGCGGGAGCCTGGCCGGATCGCGTGGGGTATTTGTCGGCGCGTTGCTCGGGCTCTTCTGGGGCGGTCTCGGTGTGCTGGTCGCCGTGTTCCCGACCACGCTTCAGCGATGGTCG
>DASQPR010000140.1:0-8338 GCA_035643815.1 Micromonosporaceae bacterium
ATCAGATCCCCAGCGACGACCCGGACCACCAGGGTGTCGTCACGCTGATGACGTTGCACACCGCGAAGGGCCTGGAGTTTCCGGTCGTGTTCCTGACCGGGATGGAGGACGGGGTCTTCCCGCACCTTCGCTCGCTCGGCAACGCCCAGGAGTTGGAAGAGGAGCGTCGCCTGGCGTACGTAGGGATCACCCGCGCCCAGCGGCGGCTCTACATATCGCGGGCGGTTACCCGCGGCGCCTGGGGCCAGCCGCAGTTCAATCCGGCGTCACGGTTCCTCGACGAGTTGCCGGAGCAGCTGGTGCGGTGGGAGCGGACGGAGAGCGCGTATACGTCGTGGTCCGGCACGGGCGGCGGCGTCGGTGGCCGGGCCGGTGGCATCGGTGCGCGGACAAGCCGGTTCACCGGCGGCACGGCGCGGGCGGCCGAGATCGCGTCACGGCTCGGCATCTCGGCCAGCAATTTGGCCACGGCGAGCGATCTGGCCAAGCCGGACGTACCAACGCTTGTCCCCGGTGATCGGGTCAACCATCAGCGGTGGGGTCTCGGTCGGGTGGTTTCCGTCCAGGGGGCCGGAGTTCGGGCGCAGGCCCAGATCGACTTCGGCGATCAGACGATGTGGATCGTGCTACGGCATGCACCGCTCGAAAAGATGTGACGCCACGCGAGAACACGGCGTTTCGAGACGGTCCTGCGCGGGAAAGAAGATCCTCAGCCGCTGAGCGAGTCGCTGTGCTTGAGGATGTCGACGCCGTGGTCCAGCAGGTACGTCGACGGGTCGGTCGACGCGCCGTTGACGCGGACTTCGAAGTGGACGTGCGGGGCGAACGAGTAGCCGGTGTTACCGGACAACGCGACCAGCTGGCCGGACGCGACGTGCTGGCCTTCCTTGACCGTCAGCGCGGATGCGTGTCCGTACACGAGCTGCACGCCGTTGCCGATGTCGACGATGACCGTGTAGCCGTAGCCGCCATACCATCGCGCGAGCGTGACGGTGCCGCCGTGTGATGCGTAGAGGGCGGTGCCAACCGGTGCCATCAGGTCGACGCCGCGGTTGAGAGCGCCGGCGCGCTCGCCGAATGGCGCGGATGCGAGCGAATAGCTCGTCATCGGCAGGCGCCAGACGTCGGCGGCGGCGTCCGCGGTCGCCGCGGCGGAAGTCCGGTCGGTCGAGCGATTCGCCCGGTCGAGGACGGCGTTGCGGCTCAGCGCCGTGCTGTTGCCGGCCATGGTGGCGAGACTGCCCGGATCACTGACCTTCATGTCAGGCATCGCGGCAGCTGTCGCCAGAGCCACGGCGCCCGCGCCGAGAAGCGCGGTCGTCGCGACCGCCGTGTAGCGGCTGCGTGGTGGGGTCGGAACCCGGCGACGACCGATATACCGGTCGCGCTCCTTCCGAGAACTCACTCGCACACCCTTCGCCGTGTGGTGCCGAACGGCGCCGTACCCACCGGTTTTGGGGGTCGGTGAGATTGGCGTCGTGCTGTCATCTAGGTGTCAAGCAGGTGACAACCGGGACACCGTAGCCAATCCGTTACGAGGAACACAAGCCGGAGCGCCGGCAGTTTCCGGGAATGGTGCGGTTGTGCGTCGCCGCTTGCGCATTTCGTTACGTTTTGCCGGCCCACTCGTTAAGTGCCAAATTCGTACTGTCACGATTCCGCCACGATACGTTGGGGCGCACCGTGGCCGTACGCCGCCCGATCTCGCAGTCCTGCCAGCGGCGGGTTACCGTTCGTTCAGGAGACGCACCGGGCGGCCGGTTCGCTGATGGAGAAGGGTCACGCCGATGAGCTCTCGTATCCGGGTTGTCGTCGCGAAGCCCGGCCTCGACGGCCACGATCGCGGCGCAAAGGTTGTCGCCCGTGCCCTGCGCGATGCCGGCATGGAAGTCATCTACACCGGTCTGCACCAGACGCCGGAACAGATTGTCGAGACGGCGATCCAGGAGGACGCCGACGCGATCGGGCTGTCGGTGCTGTCCGGTGCCCACATGACGTTGTTCCGTCGCGTTGTCGCACTGCTAGCCGAGCGTGGTGCCGCGGACATGGTTGTCTTCGGCGGCGGGATCATCCCGGACGCCGACATCCCCGAGCTCACTCGCATCGGTGTTTCGAAGATCTTCACTCCGGGCGCGACCACACAGTCCATCGTCGACTGGGTCCGCACCCACGTCGCCACCCCCGTCTCCTAACCCCGAATCACCAAACCGCTCTCGGTTCACTAAACCGTTCTGCGTATCACGCCCACCCCGATAGCCCTTACGCCATCCGGCGATCCTTGCGTGTCGCAGATTTTCGGGGGCGGTCCGCCACGCAGGGATCAAGCCTGACCGCCCGGAGTGGCGGACTGCCCCCCGAAAATCAAAGGCCCAAGAACAAAGAGAGACCGGACGCACCCCTCATACGCCCGGTCTCTCACGCACGATGCCCCGCCGCCACCCCTCGACCGACAGGGCATCGGCCGTCTTCATCTCGGTCCGACGTTGTACACAACGATGGCTCGGGCGGCTGGTTACGCGCCGGCTCGGCGCCATTTCCACCGGTACGGCGACAGTTGCCGGGCGTGGTCGCCGGACGGCCGCCTGTGCGGTAGGGCACAGGCCGTACCCTTGCCGTCTGTCGGCTTGCCCCGGTGGCTAGGCTGCGCCCGATGGGCCAAGCTCCCGGTCGCGGGGGCCGGTGGCGAGCCACTCGGTCGGTAATGAGGCCGGCGGAGCTAATCAAGGAGCGGGACAGGCGAACATGGACCTGTACGAATATCAGGGGCGCGACCTGTTCGCCCGGCACGGGCTGCCGGTGCTGGACGGTGGCGTGGCCACGACGCCGCAGGAAGCTCGAGCGATCGCGGAACGCCTCGGCGGCCGTTCGGTCGTCAAGGCGCAGGTGAAGGTCGGCGGCCGCGGCAAGGCCGGCGGCGTCAAGCTCGCCGCCGACGCGGACGAGGCGCAGGCCCGCGCGACAGACATCCTCGGCATGGACATCAAGGGCCACACGGTCCACAAGGTGATGGTTACCGAGACGGCCGACATCGTTGAGGAGTATTACTTCTCGTATCTCCTTGACCGCGCGAACCGTACGTTCCTGTGCATCGCCAGCACGGCCGGTGGCATGGAGATCGAGCAGGTCGCGCACGAGGCACCGGAGAAGGTGGCGCAGGTCGCGATCGACGCCGAGAAGGGTGTCGACGAGGCAACCGCGCGTGAGATCGTGGCGACCGCCGGGTTCCCGGCCGACGTCGCCGATCAGATCGCCGCGATCGCCGTGCGACTCTGGCAGACATTTGTCGCCGAAGATGCACTCCTCGTCGAGGTGAACCCGCTCGCGAAGGTGGCCGACGATCGCGTCGGAGTCGGTCAAGCGCCGCAGGCGCCAGCGACGCCGCGGGCTACCTCGGTCCTCCTGCTCGACGCGAAGGTGACGTTCGACGGCAATGCGACGTTCCGGCACCCGGATCATGAGGCGCTGGAGGACGTCGAGGCGACCGACCCGCTCGAGCAGCGCGCGAAGGAGCGCGATCTCAACTACGTCAAGCTGGACGGCACCGTGGGCATCATCGGCAACGGAGCGGGTCTCGTGATGTCCACGCTGGACGTCGTCGCGTACGCCGGCGAGGAGTACGGCGGGGTCAGGCCGGCCAACTTCCTCGACATCGGCGGCGGTGCTTCGGCGACCGTGATGGCCAATGGACTGGAGATCGTGCTGTCCGACCCGTCGGTCAAGAGTGTGTTCGTCAACGTATTCGGCGGCATCACGTCGTGTGACGCGGTCGCGAACGGCATCGTCCACGCGCTCGCGATGCTCGCCGACCGGGGCGAAGCGGTCACCAAGCCGCTGGTCGTACGCCTGGATGGCAACAACGCCGAGGCCGGTCGCCAGATCCTCGACGCCGCCGCGAACCCGCTCGTCGAACGGGTGGACACAATGGACGGTGCCGCGAAGCGCGCCGCCGAGCTCGCAGCCGTGGGGGCATGACATGGCAATCTGGTTGACGAAGGACTCCAAGGTCATCGTGCAGGGCATGACCGGCTCGGAGGGCTCGAAGCACACCCGCCGGATGCTCGCGGCCGGCACGAACGTGGTCGGCGGGGTCACACCGGGCAAGGGCGGTCAGACCGTCGATTTCGGCGGCACCACGTTGCCGGTGTTCAACTCGGTCGGTGAGGCGATGAATTCGACCGGCGCCGACGTGACCGTCATTTTCGTACCGCCCAAGTTTGCGAAAGCGGCGATCGTCGAAGCGATCGACGCGGCGATTCCGCTCGCGATCGTCATCACCGAGGGCATCCCGGTGCACGACTCGACCGCGGCCTGGGCACACAATGTCGCGTCCGGAAACAAGACACGGATCGTCGGGCCGAACTGCCCGGGCATCGCGTCGCCGGGCGCAAGCAACGCCGGCATCATCCCGGCTGACATCACGCCGGCCGGCCGGATCGGGCTCGTGTCGAAGTCGGGCACGCTGACCTACCAGCTGATGTACGAACTGCGGGACTTCGGGTTCTCGACCTCGGTCGGCATCGGCGGCGACCCCGTCATCGGCACGACGCACATCGACGCGCTCGAAGCGTTCCAGAACGACCCGGACACCGACGCGATCGTGATGATCGGGGAGATCGGCGGCGACGCCGAGGAACGGGCGGCCGCGTTCATCAAGGCGAACGTGACCAAGCCGGTCGTCGGCTACATCGCCGGCTTCACCGCGCCGGAGGGCAAGACGATGGGCCACGCCGGAGCGATCATCTCCGGCTCCGCCGGCACCGCCGAGGCGAAAAAGCAGGCGCTGGAGGCGGCCGGAGTCAATGTCGGCAAGACACCGAGCGAGACGGCGCAGATTATGCGGGAGATCATGCAGTCGCGCTAGCTCGCACATTGTGGGCGTTCGGCCGGCCGGTCATAGATGACCGGCCGGCCGTCGTTTGAGAGAGTCAAGGGCGATGGCTGCCACCCCGGACCACCCCGCGGACGCGCCGGACACCGTATCGCCCACCGACGCACACGATTCGTTCGCTTCCGCGGACCGATCGCCGATCGCTCGGGACGACGTGTCGACGCGGCCGACGGTTGCGCTGCAACGCCGGCCCGCAACGCCGCCCGGCTTAGTTCGGCGCGCGCCGCTGTCCGTCGCGGCCGGAATCAACGCACTGTTGGCGGCCGCGTGGTCCTTCGTACCCATCCTGGTCACGATCGCGGTGGTCACGCTGGTCGCAGCACCTCGGCCACCGGTGACCACGACTCTCCGGTACGGGATGGCGGCCTGGTTGCTCGGACACGGCGTGCCGCTGCGGCTCGACGGACAGCCGATCACGCTCGTACCACTGGCGGTCACGGCGCTGGCCATCTGGCGATGCGCACGGGCCGGACGGAACACGACGCGAGCGCTTGGCGTACGCAGGGTCCGGTCGGTCCGGCCGGCGATCGTGGTCGCCGCGTCGGTCGCGATCCCGTACGGCCTGCTCGGTGCGGGGGCGGCGGCGATCACCCGGGGCCCGGAACTCGAGGTGCCGATCCTGCGGGCCGGGCTCACGCTCGGCGGGTTCGCGCTCATCGCGGCGTTCTTCGGAGCGTGGCCGCACAGCGGGTTCGCGCGACGGCTCCGTGTCCGTTTGCCGTACGTGATCCGCGACGGCGTACGCGCCGGTGTCGTGGCGGTGTCGTTCCTTCTCGCCGCGGGTGCGATCGCGGTCGGTGTGCAGATCGCGGTGGCCGGAGCGACCGCAACGGCGATCCTGCGCAACATGCATCTGGGATTTGCTGGCGATCTCGGCATCGTGCTGATCTGTCTGGCGTACGCGCCGAACCTCGCCGTGTGGGCATCGGCTTATCTCGCCGGCCCGGGTTTCACGCTCGGCCAAGTCCCGGAGTTGCCGGTGTTCGCCGGCCTGCCGGATCGAGCGATCACCGGTGTTGGGCAGATTCTCTTGGCGACGCCGGTGATCGCCGGGCTGGTCGCCGGCGTGCTTCTGGCCCGCCGCGCTCGCACCGAGGCCGAGCATGGCGACCGTCGGCGATCGGTCGGCCGCGGGGAGCTAGTCGGCGCGACACTGCTCGCAGCACCGGCCACGGCGATCGTGCTTGCCGTCATCGGGTTCGCCGGTGCGGGCGCGTTGGGTGGCGGCGCGCTCGCCAACACTGGTCAGGTGGGCTTGGAGTTCGCGGTCATCGGTGGTCTGGGCATTGCCATCGGCGCACTGGTCGGAGCGCAGCTCGCGGCCGGCAGCCGGTCGTCGTCCACCTAATCCCAGGTCGGTGGCCGGGTCGACGGCGGCCGGGCCGAATCCCGCCTGTAGGGTTGCGCAGGTGACCGCACGGCTCGTTGTGCTTGTCTCCGGCACCGGCACGAACCTGCAGGCTCTCCTCGACGCGTGTGCCGACCCGGCGTACGGTGCCCAGATCGTGGCCGTCGGCGCCGACCGACCGGGCATCGAAGGGCTGACCCGAGCCGAGAAGGCAGATGTCCCGACGTTCGTACGGTCGGTGAAGGCGTTCGCGACGCGCTCGGAGTGGGATGCGTCGCTGACGGCGGCGATCGAGCCGTACACGCCGGATCTCGTGATCTCCGCGGGCTTCCTGAAACTTGTCGGCGACGCTTTTCTCGGCGCGTTCGGCGACCGCTACATCAACACGCACAACGCGTTGCTGCCGAGCTTTCCCGGCATCCACGGGCCGCGTGACGCGTTTGCGTACGGCGTCAAGATCGCCGGCGCCACGCTGTTCTTCGTCGATGGCGGCATCGACACTGGGCCGATCATCGCGCAGGTCACGGTCCCGGTCGAGGACGACGACACCGAAGAAACCCTGACCGAGCGCATCAAGGACGCCGAACGCCGGCAACTCGTCGATGTCGTGGGCCGCATGGTTCGCGACGGCTGGACCATCAACGGACGAAAGGTCACGATCCCATGAGCGAGCGTCAGCGAGCGAATCAGAAGACTCAGCGCGTCCGTGCCTCATGCGCATCCGACGCGAAGCGAGGATGGGCATGAGTGACGCCCCGATGAGTGCCGACGTCGGACGCCGGCCGGTCAAGCGCGCGTTGATCAGCGTGTACGACAAGACCGGCCTGGACGAGCTGGCCCAGGCGCTGGCCGGCGCGGGCGCGGAGATCGTGTCGACCGGCTCGACCGCGGCCCACATCGAGTCGCTCGGCCTGCCGGTCACCGCGGTCGAGCAGCTCACCGGCTTTCCCGAGTGCCTCGACGGTCGCGTCAAGACATTGCATCCCAAGGTCCACGCCGGCCTCCTCGCCGACCTCCGGCTGGACTCCCATGCTCAGCAGTTGACCGAGCTCGGCATCGAACCGTTCGATCTGCTGGTCAGTAACCTTTACCCGTTCACCGAGACGGTCGCGTCCGGTGCCGATTTCGACGATTGCATCGAGAAGATCGACATCGGTGGCCCGGCGATGGTGCGTTCGGCCGCGAAGAATCATGCCAACGTCGCCGTCGTGACGTCGCCGAACACGTACCCGGATGTCATCAAGGCCGTGGAAGGCGGCGGTCTCACGCTCGCGCAGCGTCGGGCGCTGGCCGCTCGCGCGTTCGCCGACATCGCCGCCTACGACGTCGCGATCGCCGAGTGGTTTGCGGTGCGGGAGGCGACGTCGGCCGGTGAGTGGTGGCCGGCGTTCGGTGGCATCGCCACGACGCTCGAGACGACCCTGCGGTACGGCGAGAATCCGCACCAGCAGGCGGCGCTCTACCTCGACGCGACTCGGCCGGCCGGCATCGCTCAGGCGACGCAGCTGCAGGGCAAGGAGATGTCCTACAACAACTACATCGACGGCGACGCCGCCTGGCGCAGCGCGAACGACTTCGCCGATCCCTGTGTCGCCATCATCAAGCACCAGAATCCGTGCGGGATCGCAATCGGCGCGGATGTCGCCGAGGCCCACCGCAAGGCACACGCATGTGACCCGCAATCCGCCTACGGCGGGGTGATCGCGGTCAACCGCACGGTCACGGCCGAGATGGCAGCTCAGCTCAAGGGCGTGTTCACCGAGGTGATCATTGCGCCCGGCTACGACGACGCGGCGCTGGAGCTCCTAGCGAAGAAGAAGGACCTGCGGGTGCTCATCGCTCCGGTGTGGACGGCCGAACGAGTCGAGACCCGGCAGATCTCGGGCGGTTTGCTCGCTCAGACGGCCGACCGTATCGACGCACCTGGTGACGACCCGACAAGGTGGACTTTGGCCACCGGACGTGCCGTCGACGCGGCGACGCTTGGGGATCTGGCATTTGCTTGGCGAGCGATCCGTTCGGTGAAGTCCAACGCAATCCTGCTCGCCCATGACGGCGGCACGGTGGGCGTCGGCATGGGCCAGGTGAACCGCGTGGACGCG
>DASQPR010000141.1:0-3068 GCA_035643815.1 Micromonosporaceae bacterium
GCCGGGCTCTGTACGCGGCCGCTGTCGAGCGGATGCGGGCCGCGGGCAGGTCAGTGTTGATTATCGAGGCGCCTGCTGGGTCGGTCGGCGAACGGTTCCTCGACGCGCTTGGCCTCGACGTCGGGCCGGGCGAACAGTTGCGGCACCAGGACGTCACCGCGCTCGACTGGGCGGTGCTCGACGACATGTACGCCGATGCCGTCGCCCAGGCGGCCGAGTACGAGATCCGCGAGATCCCGCCCGAGGCGCCGGACGACATGGTGGCGGAACTCATCGCCGTCATCTCCGCCATCAACGATGCGCCGGCGGACGTACGGCACGCGGAGCCGGATCGGTATCCGCCCGAGCGGATCCGGGCCTACGAAGTGGGCGAGGAGGGAATCGGCCGGATTGGGTACCGGCTGGTCGCCGTACACACGTCAAGCGGTGTGTTCGCCGGCTACACCGGCATTGGCGTCGACGCCGAACGACCGTGGTACGCCACGCAGTACATCACGTCGGTACGCGCGGAGCACCGTGGCCACCGGCTGGGCCTGCTGCTGAAAATCGCGATGATGCGGCTGCTCCGCGACCGCGAGCCCGCCCTGCGGACCGTCAGCACCTGGAACTCGCCCGACAACGCGCACATGATCGCGGTGAACGAGACCCTCGGCTATCGGCTCATCGGGGACTGGGTCACCGGCGTCGCGACATTGTGAGCGAAGGGCGAGGTCAGGCGACGGCCCGGGAGTCGCGTAGGGCGGCAATCGCGACGGCGTCCCGACCGATCTCGCCCAGGATCTCGTCGGTGTGCTCGCCCGGATGCGCCGGCGGGCGCTGGATCGACCCCGGTGTCTCCGAGAATCTCGGCGCGGGCGCCGGCTGTGTCACGCCGCCGTACGACTCGAACGCCTGTCGCGCAGCCATGTGCGGATGTGCCGGCGCTTCGTCCCAGTCCAAGACGGGCGATACGCACGCATCGGTCTCACCGAGCAAGTCGATCCATTCATCGCGGGTACGCGTCGCGAACAGCGCCGCCCAATCGGCTCGGGCGCTGGCCCAGATGGACCTGTCGAGGCGAGCCTGCGGGTCGGCGGCCACCCCGGCGTATCCGGTGCGCCGCACGAGTTCCGCGTAGAACTGCGGTTCGAGTGCGCCGACCGCGACGAATTTCCCGTCGGCGCACGCGTACGTGTCGTAGAACGGCGCCGCACCATCGAGCAGGTTCGCTCCCCGCTCGTCGCGCCACACGCCAAGCTCCCGGAGGCCGCGGACCGCCGTCGTGAGCGCCGCGACGCCGTCCACGATCGCGGCGTCGACCACCTGCCCCGGGCCACCGGCGCGCGTGCCGAGCAACGCGCACACGATGCCGAAGGCGAGGAACATGCCGCCACCACCGAAGTCGCCCAGCAGATTCAGCGGCGGCACCGGTCGTTCGCCCGCCCGCCCGATGCCGTGCAATGCGCCGGTCAGCGCCAGATAGTCGATGTCGTGCCCGGCGTACGGCGCCAATGGGCCCGTCTGGCCCCAGCCGGTCATCCGGCCGTACACGAGGCGGGGGTTGATGGTGAGGCAGTCCGTCGGGCCGAGGCCGAGGCGCTCGGCCACTCCCGGCCGGAATCCTTCGACCAACACGTCGGCCCGGGCCACCAGATCGAGCACGACGGCTCGACCATCGGGGTGCTTGAGGTCGACGCCAACCGATCGCCGGCCGCGTTTCAGCAGATCCGGGTGCGGCGCACCGAACGACGACGGGTCGACGGCCGACGCCCGATCCACCCGGATGACGTCCGCGCCCATGTCGGCCAGCATCATCGCGGTGAACGGTCCGGGGCCGATGCCGGCCAGCTCGACGACGCGAACGCCGACAAGCGGTCCAGAAGCAGCAGAGCGAGTCACCCGGTCACGGTAGCCGGTCGTGCTTGGCGCCGGGTCCATCGCCGCGTCAGCCGCCGACGGCTCGCTCCACCCGGACGACCAGACGTTCCGTCTCGTACGCCACAAGGCCCACGTCGATCTGCGTGCCGGCGAGCACGGCGAGGCACGCCCCGGTGCCGGCCGCGGTCACGAACAGGAATCCGGAGTCCAACTCGATCACGGTCCGGAGTACGGTCCCGTCGCCGAGATGCCGGCCGGCGCCCCGCGCGAGGCCGTTGAGCCCGGAAGCGACGGCGGCCAGATGTTCGGCGTCGTCGCGCGCCAGGTCGCCCGACGCGGCAACCAGCAGCCCGTCCGACGACAGCACGATCGCATGGAGCACACCGTCGACGTGTCGCACCAGCGCATCGAGCAACTCGGTCAGGTTGACCGGCGTCGCTGTCCGACTAGGCATCCACACCACCGCCGTCCGCCTCGGACGGTGCTGGTCGCTGATGGGGGTGACGGGGGGTGATCCGCGACCGGAGCGGGGGCCGGCATGGGAGAGCGGTCGCGCGCGGTCGGCGTAAGCCCGTTTGCGCGCGGACACGTAGCGTGAGGGTCATCGCGGAGTTTTGTAACAGCGTTCGTATTCGGAATGTCGCACGCCCAGTGCGATCAAACCGACCGGCCAGTCGACTTCGGACAAACGGCCGCCCGTGATTGACCAGGCCATGGCGGGTTCACTCGCTCGACCGGTGATACCAGCCCGTACCGTCGGGCTCGGCCGAGACCGATGTCGAGATACTGGCCAACTCGGTCACGTCGATCCCGTCGAGTGCGTCGCGCAACGCATCGATCAACGTACGGGTCTGGTCCGGCGACAGGTCGGCTCGGATGCGCTCATTCGACACGTGGTTGCCGAGTATGAGTTCGACATAGACGATGGGGGGTTCGTGCGCCGTTTCTCGCTGCTCCCACACCCGTACGCTGGCCCGTGCGTCGGAGGTAGCGTCGCTGCGGATCACCACCGGCCGCGACGTATGTGCGCCGCCGAGCGCGTATTCGCAGCGAGCCGACGCACACCATCGCGGATGCCATTGCGATGCGATCCCCACACCCGGCCCCCACAACGGTTGAGGAATCTCGATAGGCCGATCACGCCGCGATCCGGAACGGAACCTCGCCCTGGGCCGCCGCTCGCGATCATGCGTTCTGGTGAGCGTACCGTC
>DASQPR010000142.1:0-12375 GCA_035643815.1 Micromonosporaceae bacterium
GAGCCGGCCGCGACCGCGGTCACCACGAAGATCGCCGCACCCGCCATTACCAACAAACCTCATTTGAGGGCATAAAGGAGATATAGCAGCGACGCGTAACCCGCGCAGGCGAATGGGTACGGATGGCACGCAACCGGTAGCAACGGATCGGCTCCGTACACGCCGGCCGCCTCGGTGCACGACGGGTAACGTCTGGAGCCGTGACCAGGATCATCGCCGGCACGTACGGCGGCCGCCGGATCGCGACACCGACCGGTCCGGACACGCGCCCGACGGCCGATCGCGTACGGGAAGCGATGTTCAGCGGCCTGGACGCGACGCATGTGCTCTACGGACGGCGGTTCCTCGACCTCTACGCGGGCAGCGGCGCGGTCGGACTCGAGGCCGCCTCTCGCGGTGCCGAGCACGTGCTGCTCGTCGAGTCCGATCCAAAAGCCGTCCGAGTGATCCGTCAGAACATCGCAACCCTCGGCGCCGGCGATGTGGTCACACTGGCTGCCCAGCGCGTGACGTCCGCCCTGGTCGGCGGCCCGTCGCTGACCACCGGCAGGGGCTACGACACCGCAGGCGACGGCGACTCGGGAGGAAAGGGCTATGACATCGTGTTCGCCGATCCGCCGTACGATCTCGGCGAGCAGGACGTGACCGCGATGCTGGACGCGCTCGTCGCACATGGATGGATCAACGCGGGCGGCCTGGTCATCCTCGAACGATCGAAGCGCTCGCCGGAGCCGGCCTGGGTGCGGTCGGTCACCGCCGAGCGGTCTCGCCGCTACGGTGAGGCCATGCTTTGGTACGGTCGCCGATCATGAGCACCCGCGAGCCAAGCCGGGCCGTGTGCCCCGGCTCGTTCGATCCCGTCACCAACGGGCATCTCGACATCATCGGCCGCGCGAGCCGGCTCTACGACGACGTGATCGTGGCTGTACTCGTGAACCAGTCGAAGAGCGGGCTGTTCACCCCCACCGAGCGCATGGAAATGCTGCGTGAGGTGACGAAAGGCCTGGAAAACGTACGGGTCGCGTCGTTCGAGGGGCTGCTGGTCGACTTCTGTCGCGCGGAGGACGTCAAGGTTGTGGTCAGGGGCCTTCGGGCCGTCACCGACTTCGACTACGAACTCAAGATGGCTCAGATGAATTACGGTCTGTCCGGTCTGGAGACGCTCTTCATGCCGACGAATCCGCTCTACTCGTTCGTGTCGTCAAGCCTCATCAAGGACGTCGCGAAATGGGGCGGAGACGTGTCGCCCCACGTACCCGAGATGGTGGCGGCCCGCCTCGTCGAGCGGCTGGCCGAGCTGTATCCCTGTACCCCCGGGCCCGGATCTGCCGGCACATAGCCGCGACGCGCCCTCGCAGCAGTCGTGTTTGCCCAGGTCGCGGACGTTTCGTTGAGTCTGGGCCGGACAGTCGGGTGTTGCGCATGTCACGCTGTGGCTCCTTCGCCTCAGCGGTTCGGTCAGTCGCCCCCGGCGCGCCGGGCCGTCATGATGGTTGAGCCGCGCATCATGGATAGGTAAACATCGCGCTCGCGCCGCCTAGCGGAGCCGCGGGCATGGCGTCGGGGGTGGGCGGCACGGTGAGCAACGTGACAGGAGTGTTCGTGGATCCGCTGGATCGCATCGACGAGATCATCGCGCTGGTGGAGGGTGCCCGCTCGATGCCGATGTCGCGCAACTGCATCCTCGACCGTGGCGAGCTGGTCGCGATTCTCGATCAACTGCGCGTCGAGCTGCCGAGCGAGATGCGCCGGGCGTCGGCCCTGCTCGACGAGCGGGACAAGATCCTCGACGCCGGCAAGCGCGAGGCCGACCGGATCATCAGCGAGGCGGAGAGCGAGCATGCCCGGCTCGTGTCGGTGAACGAGATCACGGTCTCCGCGGAGCACGAGGGTTCCCGCCTTGTCTCCGACGCCCGAGCCGAGGCGCAGCGGCTGAGGGACGAGGTCGACGACTACGTCGACACGGCCCTGGCCAACTTCGAACAGTTCCTGACGCGGTCGTTGGCGTCGATCGAACGCGGCCGCGACAAGATGCACGCGCTGCGGGAGATCGGCTCGTTCGTCGGCGACGCCGACGAGCGTCCGTTGCCGTTCTGATCGGCGTCGAGGTTTCGGGCTGGTTGATCTTGTGGGGTTGGCCGGCGCGATTCGACGCGTCCAACCAGGCTCGGGTACGCTTTTCGTCGGCCTGTGCGCCGACATTCCCGTACCGAGATCGCTAGGACAATGCGTAACCATCCGACCCACCACCTCGACGCCCGGGCGCCGCTGGTCCTCGACACGAGAGACCTGCCGCGTAGCCCGGGTTCGATGCGTGAGGTGCACCGGGTGGTGCCGGCTCCGAAGGACCTCGGCCTCGCCCTGATCGGTGTTCCCGCCGGTGCCGACCTCGCGCTCGACCTGACGATGCAGTCGGTGACCGAAGGTGTGTACGTCTCCGGTCACGTCAGCGGACCACTCGCCGGCGAGTGCGGCCGATGCCTGCGGCCGATCGAGGACACCGTCGATGTCGACATCGCGGAGCTGTACGCCTATGCCGACAGCACCACGGACGAGACGGCGGAGGAGGACGAGGTCGGCCGGATCGAGGCCGACCTCATCGATCTGGAGCCCGTTGTCCGGGACGCGATCGTTCTCGCGCTTCCGGTCAATCCGATCTGCGACGAGGACTGCCGCGGGCTCTGCCCGGACTGCGGCGTACCGTGGGACGACCTGCCGGCCGACCACGGGCACACCGTGACCGACCCGCGGTGGGCCGCATTGAGCAAGCTTGGCTCGGCAGACGCCGGCCAGGGCAACGACCGGTCGGCGAGCACG
The DNA here is from genome assembly GCA_035643815.1 of Micromonosporaceae bacterium. Classification (GTDB taxonomy): domain Bacteria; phylum Actinomycetota; class Actinomycetes; order Mycobacteriales; family Micromonosporaceae; genus DASQPR01. The sequence continues at coordinate 2,818 of DASQPR010000142.1, forward strand.
TCGCCGAACGGTCACACCGTGACCGAGAATTAGGAGTACGAAGCCGTGGCCGTCCCCAAGCGCAAGATGTCGCGCAGCAACACCCGGTCCCGTCGGGCCAACTGGAAGGCCACGGCGGTTGTGACCGTCGCCTGTCCGCAGTGCAAGTCCCCGAAGCTGCCGCACGCGGCCTGCTCGGTCTGCGGCACGTACAACGGCCGTCAGATCATCGAGGTCTGACGACGATCGTCACATCGAGACCTCGCCGGGACGCGTCACGCGGCCGGCGAGGTCGTCGGTTCAACGCCCGGAACACATCGAGTGGTGGCCCACGCCGCCACGGACCGGCGCGGCCGGAGTCGGGGCATCGCCGGTCGGCGCGCCGCGAGTCAGCGCCGCCACCGTCGGCGCATCAACAGGAGACGCCATGAAGTCCCGCCCACCGGCGACGCTGCTCGAAGCGGCCGTCGGTGTGCGGCTCGATCCCGATCTGCTCGAACGGGCCTTGACGCACCGGTCGTACGCGTACGAGAACGGTGGCCTGCCGACCAACGAGCGCCTCGAATTCCTCGGCGATGCCGTGCTGAGTGTCGTGATCACCACCTCGCTCTACCTCGAGCATCCGACGCTGCCCGAGGGCAACCTGGCGAAGCTGCGGGCGAGCGTCGTTAACATGCGTGCGCTCGCCCAGGTCGCTCGCGACCTTGGCCCGAACGGCCTCGGCGCACACCTGCGGCTCGGCAAAGGCGAGGAGTCGACGGGCGGCCGGGACAAGGCGAGCATCCTCGCCGACACTCTGGAAGCGCTATTGGGTGCGATCTATCTGGAGCACGGTCTACCGGTTGCCACGAAGGTCATCCACAAGCTGTTCGACCCACTGATGGCCGACGCGGCCGGGCGCGGCGCCGGACTGGATTGGAAGACGAGCCTCCAGGAACTGACGGCCGCGCTCGGTCTCGGCGTGCCCGAATACCGCATTGAGGACGCCGGCCCCGACCACGCAAAGACGTTCACCGCGTGGGCGGTCGTGTCCGGCCGGGCGTACGGCGGCGTCGAGGGCGGCAGCAAGAAGGAAGCCGAGCAACGCGCCGCCGAGGCCGCCTGGCAGGAGTTGTACGAGCCGGCCGCGCCCTCGGACACGCCGGCATGACACGCGGCGAGCGATCCGGCCGTGGCTGACATCCGCGAGACCCGCACGCCGTCCGAAGCTGGGGCGCCGGGCGTCGAGTCCTCGCCGCGCGTCGAGCCCGCGCCGGGCGTCGAAGGCAAGACATCGGCCAACGACCGTACGACATCGGCGATGGCCCGCGGGAGTACCGGCGTTGCCGCCATGCCCCGGTGGGACTGGGCTCGCGACGCCGGCGTTCCACTCGCCATCTTCGCCGTCACCCGCGCGCTGCAGATCGCCATCCTCGAGTGGATGCTCCCGCCGCGCTCGACCCTGTCCGGACGGCTACTGAGCTGGGACGCAGACTGGTTCATCCGGGTCGCGACGCATGGCTACCCGCACACTTTCACGTACGACTCGGGCGGCAACCTCACCGGCAACGAGCTGGCGTTCTTCCCGCTGTACCCGTGGCTCATCCGCATCGTCGACGATCTGGGGATCGCGCCCGACAACAGCGCGCTCGCCGTCGCCTGGCTAGCGGCCGCCATCGCGTCCGTTCTCGTCTATGCGCTTGTCCGACGGGTCGCGATCGGCGCCGGGCAGTCCCCGACGGTGGCCCGGCGGATCGGGTATGCGTTCGTGGTCCTGTGCTTTGCCCAGCCGCTGTCGGTGGTGCTCTCGATGGGCTACAGCGAGCCGGTGTTCCTCGCGCTCGTGGCGGGCATGTTTCTCGCGGCGTACCGGCGCTGGTGGTTGGTCGCCGGCCTGCTCGGCGCCGCGGCCGGGCTGACCAGGCCGACCGGCGCCGCGGCCGCCGTCGGGTTGACCGTTGCGGCCGTGATGTGCCTCGCGGACCGCATTCGCCCTGGGCGCGAGAAGGTCGCGGCCGCGGTTGGCTCGTTGATCGCCCTCGCCGGCGTCCCCGCCTACATCGGCTGGGTCGGCCTACGCGTCCACGATCTCAACGCCTGGTTCAAGATCCAGACGGCCGGCTGGGGTACGACGTTCGATTATGGGCGATCGACCTGGGACTTCGTGACGACCACGGTGCACACCGGTGTCGACTGGGTGGCCATCAGCGTGGTGCTGATCCTGATCGCCGCGACGGTCGCATTGGTCATCGGGGCACGCCAAAATGCCTGGCTTCCGCTCACGGTCTACGGCGTGCTCGCGTACGCGCTCGTCGTTGGTCAGGCCGGCTTCTTCCACTCCAAGCCGCGCCTCATGTTGCCCGTCCTGCTGGTGCTGTTGCCCGCGGCCTGGGCGGCCGGACGGGCTCGACCGAGTCGCGCGGCGTGGTGGCTCGCGGGCTACGCGCTGTTCGGCCTGTGGTACGGCGCCTACATGATCACCGTGTGGCAGTACGCGATCTGACATGCCCGAACTGCCAGAAGTCGAGACGGTCCGCGAGGGTCTGTCCGCCTGGGCGGTCGGCCGACCGATCGACGGGGTAGAGGTCTTGCATCCGCGGGCGATCCGACGACATGTGCCAGGCCCGCTCGACTTCGTCGGCGCGCTTGCCGGCCGGACGATCGTCGACGTACGGCGACGGGGAAAGTACCTGTGGCTGCCGCTGGATGACGGCGCGGCGATCCTCGCGCACCTCGGCATGTCGGGCCAGTTCCGGCTTGGTGCCGCCAACGCTGCCGACGAAACCCATCTGCGGGTACGGATCCGCTTCGCCGACGGCGATCCGGAGCTCCGGTTTGTGGACCAACGGACGTTCGGTGGTCTGTCGATCAGTCCGGGCGGCGCCGAGTTACCCGAGGAGATCGCCCACATCGCCCGCGATCCGCTGGATCCGCAATTCGACGACGCTGCGTTCGTGTCAGCGATCCGGCGGCGGCACACCGAAATCAAGCGGGCGCTGCTCGATCAGTCGCTGATCTCCGGCGTCGGCAACATCTACGCGGACGAAGCGCTGTGGCGGGCCAAGCTGCACGGAGCCCGCCCGACCGATGCGATGACCAAACCGGCGGTCGAACGGCTGCTCGGTCACGTGCGCGATGTGCTCGGGGCGGCGCTGAAGGCCGGAGGGACGAGCTTTGACGCGCTCTACGTCAACGTCAACGGCGAAAGCGGGTACTTCGATCGATCGCTGCATGCCTACGGACGTGAAGGCCGGCCGTGCGACCGCTGCGGCGCACCGATCCGGCGTGAATCGTTCATGAACCGATCGTCATTCTCGTGCCCGACCTGCCAACCACGGCCACGTAAGGCGATCCGGCGCTGAGTCCAACTGCGGGTCTAGTCAGCACGGATGTGACGTGGCGACAGCCATCGGTGTTGGCAGCAGGCTCGCGGTGATGCCGTACGTGCGAGCAAGCGGGCACACGTCGCCCGGCGCGGACGCCTCGACGTCGAACACGGCCTTGCCGGCGGCGACATAACTCAGCAGGCTTACACAACTTCCGGTCGCAAAGCAGCCGGCCGTGACCGCGAAATCGACCGACGATTCGAGGCTCGCGGCTACGGCCGCCGTGGTACGGACTCCCACGGCGAGACCGGCCTCGTGCGCAAGTGCGGCGACCCGGCGGTCATAGATCAGCTGGTCGGTCTCGGTGAGCGGGAACCCGGTCGGGTGCGCGTACCCATCGCCGAAGTCCGCGTCGACGGCCTGAAAACCCTTGGCCCGGCAGAGATCCAGGCGGTCGCGGAGCACCGGCGCGATCCGGTCCCACTGGCGGATGTCGAGCCACCAACCACGCACCGAGCCGTCGGCGACCGGCGCACCCAGCATCCGGCCGCCCAATCGGGGCGCGTCCGGCAGCTCCGCATCCGCGACGCCGACATCGAGGTGGCACATCGTCAGATTGCCGCCGCGGCGGAGGTCGGCGACGGTCTGAGTCGCCGTGGCGTACGGATCGAGGTCGTAGACGTTGGCGCCGAGGTTGTCCAGCAACGCGCCGGCGAGCTGCACCTGCCACCGCAATCCGGCCCGCGGCGCCCATGGGTGCCCTACCGGATTCGACGCCGCGGCGCCGGCTGGTGACCGGAGGATGCCCGGTGATTCCGGCGTCGTCGATGCGAGTGGCGCGGTCCGATGCCGGCCGGACGTCGACGGGTCAGCCAGCTCGGAGACGCCGGAGAACGAGGCGGCGTTGGGATGGCAACCGGTGACGATCGCGAGCACGATCAGCGCGAGAACACCGAGCCAGGCGAACGGGCGGAGCATCCGGACCGGCACCGACCTATCGCTCATGCCGACCGGCCGTTCATGCCGGCCGCCCGAATGCCGACCGGACGCTCATGAGGCGCGGTCGCCGATGAGGTCGCCGACGCGATCGCTCGCAATGTCGGCGTCGGTCATGGTGATCCGGCGGATCGGTTCGGCGGCGTTGGCGGTCGATTCGGCGTAGACCGTACGGACGGCGTCGATCGTCGTACGGAGAGCAAAGAGGCTTCGGGCGCGCTGGGAGCCGGCGGTCGACTGGCTCCGGCGCCGGTCGGCCGAGGCCAGCAGGGCGAGGCACGCGTCAGCGAGTCGACGCTCGTCTCCGTACGGCACCGTCGTGGCCGCTGCTCCGGCCACCGCTGCGAGCGCGCCGTCGTCGAGGCAGATCGTCGGTCGGCGGCACATCATCGCCTCGACCAACGCGTACGGCGCCGCCGGATGCCGGCCCGACACGACGACGACCTGCCCGGTTGCGTACGCCGAGCGCCGGTGGTTGACCGGTCCGAGGAAGAAGACCGGATCACCCGGCCTGATCACGTCGGTCTTGATCGGTGGCGCGGCCACGATCAGCCGGATCTCGGGGTGCACCGCCCGGAGTCGGGGTAGCACACGCAGCAACGTGAGCGCGTCGTGTTCCGGGCCGAGAAACGCGATAGTCGGCTCGGCCGGCTCACCACGCAGCGGTGGGCAGCTGTGTGGATCGACGCCGTAGCCGACGACGGTGATGATCGCGGGAGCGGCGCCGTGATCGAGCGCCCAGCGGCGCAGCCGCTCCGTCGGGACGGCGACCTGGGCGGCCTCCTGGTAGGCGAGCCGCGTGAGCGCACGGAGAAACCTGAGGAGCACGGCGCGGACGCCCGGTCGGCCCGACGTCTCGGCCAGAATGCTTGCCATCAGGTACGTGTCGTGCTCGGTCAGGACGTACGGCGTCCCGACCCGCCACTTCGCTCCCATCGCAACGAGCGCACTCAGATTCGCGTCGATGGCGTGGTTGACATCGGTCGTCGCGACCGGCGTGGACAGCACCCGAAGTGCGCGTTCGAGCACCGCGGCGACCGTCTCGGCGTCGGCCTGCGTGGGCTGCGGTAGCGCCGGCTGCGGCAAGATCGCCTCGGCGTTCGTGCCGGCGGCCCGCCATGCGTCGAGTAGGACCGCCGCCAGCGGGACGCCGTGCAGGGGATGAACCCCGGTGACACTCGCGGCCGCCAGGCGTCGCAGCGACGATCGGAACATCGCGAGGCTGTGCGGCGCGTCCGACATCATGCCGCGGCAGAGCAGCACGGCGGCATGCGTGGCGAAGCGGCGATGTGCGAGAGCCGCACGGCCGCGATTTGGGCCGAGCGACCGGCCGCCGGTCGAAACCGAGGTAAACCTGCGGGTGTTCGTTGGCGGCTGGTATGCCGGCACCGAGGGCGGGTCGCCGATCGAGACAAGATCGAATTCGTGTTCCGGCAAACCCCTGATCAAGCGGTGACACCACGTCGCGGCGATGCATTGCCGGTAGGGGTAGGCCCCGTCGTTGATCATTCCGACCCGCACCGTGAGTTCGCCTCTCACCAACGACGCCACGCCTCACCATGGATAACCGATCGCGCCACACCGATCGGCCCAGAGCCGGTCATCCCGGGCTCGTCATGGCAAGTAGGGGCAATTTCTGTCAAATGGGCAACGACGCACGATAGCCCAGGACACCGCGTGAGTGGCCGGGAATGCGGCATGACACCCCAAAAGCCGTTTTGGTGCGACCGATTGGGTGACGCGTGCCAACTTGACAGCTACCTGGGGAGTCATTCAGAATTCGCCATGAATGGGACAGATTCGACTTGACTGTCACGTCTGGACGGCGGACCATAGATGAGTCGCCAGTCGCGCTTGACTGTGCCCATTGCTCAGCGGAGCCACTGCTCTCAGCGAGCCACGCTTGATAAACGCAAACGTGCCTCAATGCTGACTGTGCCGTGCTCGCCGGTTGAGCGCGCGTGTTGCTGGCCTACCCGGCGACAACGCATTCAAAGGAGAAGATATGGCGAAGGCCCTCTTCGGCCACGTAGGTAGCGCGTCTGACCGGCGCCTACTCGACGAGGTCACCCTTTTGCGTGCCAAGGTACGCAATCTCGAGTTTGAGCTCACTCGGCTCCGCGCGGAAAACGATCGGCTCGCCGCTGCGTCGGCCGAAGCCGATGAGTTGTTCCGGCTCCCCGAGCCGGCGCTGACCTGATCCGCCGACCGATCGGCGGCCGAACCGGCCGCTACTCGGTCCACCATAAGCGGAACATTTCGCACTCGAGGCATTGCCCACCAGGCATGCAGGGACGTTGACACCGGTATCGAACGACGGAGTTGTCGCGCGAGGTCGCGTGGCGGACGCTACGCATCGGCTCGGTACCGGCGAGACGTTGGCCGGGCCGAACGTGACAAGGGTCTACATCCTCCGCCGGAACGCCGTCGGGGCCACCGACCGCCAATGACACCATTCGGGTCCATGCCGGACGATCAACACCGAAGCGATGCCGGCTACCCATGAGTCCTGCCATCTCTCCCGCCTCGTCGTGAGGGCCGGGGCGCAGCACCGAGCCGCAGAGGCAAGAGCGCGCGGAAACGCCCGGAAGCCGTACACCCGTCGTGCCGCCATATCGCAGGGTCATATGTTTCAGCGCGCCGATCCCCAATGGTTCGGCGCGCGTCGGCGCGCGTCGTATGTGCTGGCAGTCATGCCTGCGGCCGGAGACAATAGGCGCGAGCGCCGACGCGGGCTGATTGACTAGACGTACGCCTCGGCCGACATCCGACGAGCGCGGCCGAGCCGACGACCCCACGAGCGGAGATTCGTGCATCTCAAGAGCCTGACGGTCAAGGGCTTCAAGTCCTTCGCGTCCGCGACGACGCTGAAGCTGGAACCGGGCATCACCTGTGTGGTGGGTCCCAACGGCTCCGGCAAGTCGAACGTGGTCGACGCGATCGCCTGGGTGCTGGGCGAGCAGGGCGCGAAGGCACTGCGCGGCGGCAAGATGGAAGACGTCATCTTCGCCGGCACCACCGGCCGGGCACCGCTCGGCCGGGCCGAAGTCACGCTCACCATCGACAACACCGATGCAGCGCTGCCGATCGAATACACCGAGGTCTCCATCACCCGGCGGATGTTCCGGTCCGGCGAGAGCGAGTACGAGATCAACGGCGACTCGTGTCGGCTGCTCGACATCCAGGACCTCCTGTCCGACTCGGGCATCGGCCGGGAGATGCACGTGATCGTCGGCCAGGGCCAACTCGACGCCGTCCTGCACGCGAAGCCGGAGGATCGGCGCGCGTTCATCGAGGAGGCGGCTGGCGTCCTCAAGCACCGCAAGCGCAAGGAAAAGGCGCTACGCAAGCTGGACGCGATGGAGACGAACCTCAACCGCCTGACCGACTTGACCGGCGAGCTGCGGCGGCAGCTCAAACCGTTGGGTCGTCAGGCCGAGGTCGCCCGGCGCGCGGCCGGCATCCAGGCCGACCTACGCGACGCGCGGCTGAGACTGCTGGCCGACGACTTCGCGACCCTGCGCGACACGCTCACCAAGGAGATCGCCGACGAGACCGCGCTGCGATCACGCCGGGAGCAGGTCGAAGGCGACCTGGCCGCCGCCAACGGCCGGCTGGCCACGCTCGAGTCGGCGCACGCGGCCGACCAGCCGGTGCTCGCTCGAGCTCAGCAGACCTGGTACGAGCTGTCGTCGCTACAGGAGCGCTTCCGCTCGACCGAGCAGCTCGCGACGGAACGGTTGCGACACCTGTCGGCGACGACCGATGACGAGCGCCCGGGCCGCGATCCCGATCAGCTCGACGCCGAGGCACAGCGGATCCGCGAGCAGGAGGCCGCCCTGCGTGCCGCGCTCGCCGCCGATCAGGAGCGGTTGCGCGAAGCGGTCAACTCTCGGCAGACGCTGGAAGGCGACCTCGCCGAGGCGGAACGGGCGCTGGTCAACGCGGTCAAGGCGATCGCCGACCGGCGCGAGGGCCTGGCCAAGCTGACCGGCCAGGTCGACGCCGCTCGCACGCGGGCCCGGGCGGCTGAGGAGGAGATCGAGCGGCATCGAACGGCGCATGAAGAGTCACGTGAGCGCGCCGAGGTCGCCGAGGAGGAGTTCGAAATCGAACAGGCGGAGACCGAGCTGCTCGAGGCCGGCGACGCCAGTGTGGACGCTCGCCACGCCGAAGCTCTGGCAACGCTTGAGGTTGCGACGGCGCGCGCGACCGAACTGGACGATAAGGAGCGGACGGTCGAACGCGAGGCGTCCGAATGGCGCGCTCGGGAGGAGGCCCTGGCCCTCGGCCTGCGACGCAAGGACGGCGCCGGCGCGCTGCTGGCCGCCGGTGATGTCGTACCCGGTCTGCTGGGTTCGGTCTCGGCCCTGCTGGCGGTGGAGCCAGGGTATGAAGCCGCGCTGGCGGCGGCGCTAGGCGGTCTGGCCGATGCCGTCGCGGTGACGAGCGTCGACGATGTCGCGACCGCGATGCGCCTGCTCAAGTCGCAGGATGCCGGCCGGGCCGAGCTGCTTGTCGCGTCGCCGGAGCATGCGGCGGCGGCGTCGGCCGCCATCACCACCGACGTGTCACTCCCCACCGGCGCGCGCTTCGCCCAAGAGGTGGTACGGACGACCGACGCGCTCCGACCGGCGTTGGAGCGGGCGCTCGCCGGCGTCGTGTTCTGCGGCGATCTCGACGCCGCAAGGGATCTCGTGCGCGCACATCCGCAGTTGCGTGCCGTCACGCCCGACGGTGATGTGCTCGGTGCCTTCGCCGCGGCCGGTGGTTCGGCCAAGGCGACCAGCTTCATCGAAGTGCAGGCGGCCGTGGACGAGGCGCGGCAGCGGCGTTCCGAGAATGAATCCCGACTCGCGACGCTGCGGGCGCAGCTCACCGCCGCGCGGGCCGAGGTGGCCACGCGCGAGGAAGCGGTCGCCGCAGCCGTCGCGGCCCGTCGGGAAGCCGACGGAGCCCGCAACGCGCTCGCGCGAAAACTGGCCGAACTCGGCGCGGCCGCTCGATCGGCCCGAGCCGAGGCGGACCGGCTGGCCGCAGCGCGTACGAAAGCGGAGGCGGCGCGAGAGGAAGGCCTCACCGGGCTGACCGATCTGGAGGAACGGCTGCGGCTGGCCGAGTCGATGCCACTGGACGCCGATCCGTCCAGCGACGAGCGCGACCGGCTGGCCGCGTTGGTGCCCGGGGCCCGCCAGAACGAGATGGAGGTGCGGCTTGCGGTCCGTACGGCCGAAGAACGGGTCGGCGCGCTGACCGGTCGGGCCGATGGTCTCGCTCG
>DASQPR010000143.1:0-4251 GCA_035643815.1 Micromonosporaceae bacterium
TCGGATTAACGGTGCCGGTCCTTCCGGCGTCGACCGGTACACTCGGCGCGCCAGCGAGGCGGATGACCCGCCAGAGTCGACAAAGCCCTGCGTACGGCGTCGGTCGGCCGATCGGTTTGTGAGACCGACTGTTCGAACCAAACCCGCTCCACCTTTAGCGATTAACACCCGTCGATTACTGGATGAGACGAGTTGTGATTTGTAGAACCATGAGGCCAGTGTGCAGGGACCTGGCTAGAACGGTGTGGTGGGCTGCATGAGGCCGTTGGGTGCGGCGGATCCGAAAACCATCGGACCGTATCAGCTCCTCGGCGTCCTCGGCTCCGGCGGCATGGGCCGGGTCTACCTTGGCGCGTCTCGCACCGGCCGCCGCGTCGCGATCAAGGTCATCCGGCCTGATCTGGCCGAGGATCCAATCTTCCGCGACCGGTTCACCCGGGAAGTCGCCGCCGCCGGTCGTGTGAGCCCACTGTTCACCGCTCTGGTGGTTGACTCCGATACGGAGGCAGCCGCGCCATGGCTCGCCACGACGTATATCGAGGGTGTGTCACTCGACCGCCGCGTGCTCGACGACGGCGCGATGAACATCGACGACGTGCTCTCGCTGGCGGCCGGACTCGGCGAGGCGCTCACCTCGATCCACACGGTCGGTCTGGTGCACCGTGATCTCAAGCCGAGCAACATCCTGCTCAACGACAGCGGTCCGCACATCATCGACTTCGGCCTCGCGCTGGGCAACGAGCAGACGCGGTTGACCACCAGCCGCGTTGTCGGGACGCCGGCGTACATGGCGCCGGAGCGGCTGCGCGGCGAGGCGGCCGGACCGCCGAGCGACGTCTTCTCGCTCGGTGCCACGCTCGTGTTCGCGGCGACCGGCCGAGATCTCGTCGACGACGCCAGCGTTTACGAGCAGGTGCTGCAGATCGCCGAGGGCCGGTTCTCGCTGACCGACGTCCCCTCGCGCATACGCGCACTCGTGATCCGGTGCGTGAGTTTCCACCCGGAGGATCGGCCGACCGCGGCGGAACTGACCCGCTTCGTGGTCGCACTCGGCGCCGTCACACCCGGCTTGGGGGTCGAGGACGTCACCGTCAAGATCTCCACGAAGCACCGGGCCGAGGCTCGTGCCGCCGGCCTACCCATCCGTACGACGCCGCGACGCAATGGCGACCCGGAAAGTCTGCCGACCGACGACCGGCCGGCGGACGACGCCGCTGCCGAGGGCTGGCCCGAGGAGGGCTGGACCGAGGAAGGTTCCGACGAGGACCGCCCGGTGGAGGTCACACCGGCCGGCGTGTCGGGATCCGGCACCTCCGCATCAACCGGCTCGTCAATCGGCAGCTCCGCGTTCGGCGGTCCCCCGCCCGGACCCACGGCGCCCGGAACGGCACGGTCCGAGCGACTCCGCGCGGTCATCGCGCCACGCTCGTCATCTGAGGCCCACTCGTCGGCCGTACGCGTTGCCTGGACACCGGCCGCGGCGGCCGGCGGAGCCGGGGCCGCAGCCAACGGGTCGATGACCGCCGTTCCGACGGCTGGAGGCCCGGTCGCAGGTGGTTCACCCGGGCCGGATGCGCCGTACGGTGCCGGCGCGGTCAGCGTCGACCCGGACGAAGAGTGGCGCGCACCGCATCCGTCCGATCCGAACTTCGGCGCGCCGTTCGATCTCGAGCCGCCCCGGTCCGGTTGGTCGCGACGGAAGCTCATCACCGCGGGTGGCGCCGCCGCGGCCGTTGTGGCGACCGGGGGCGTTCTCGCCGCGGTCGAGCTGACGGCCCGCCAGCGACCCGGTTCCGTCACGCCGAACGACCCGCCCATCGCCATCACACCCGGCCCCGGCATCCAATCCTCGCCGCCGGTCAGTACGAGTCGCCCCGTGGCGGCCGGGGACGTGCTCTGGACGGCGAGTTCGGGTGCCGGTCCGGTCGGGAACCAGGCGCAGAATCTTCCCGGCGGCCAGCGGGTCCTCGTCACCCCGACCGGCGTGATCGTGACGCTGCAGGACCAGAACCGCAAGGTGGTCGCGCTGACCTCGGCCGGTAAGCCGGTATGGCCGGCGCAGAAGCTCATCTCGTCGGACGCGGCCATGTGGCTGTGGGGCAACGGCGTGCTGGTGTCCAATGGCGCGTGGCTCGACCTCTACAACCTCGGGACCGGCAAGCGTCTGTTCCACGTCCGCCCGTCGGATCTGGCTTCCAAGGCCATGGGCGTAGGTCACACCTCGCCACGCGTCACGGGCATCGCACTGGACGTGACGACTGCATACGTTGGAGTAGGGCCGGCGATGCTTGCCATCAATCGGCTAGGCCGGGTCGTTCGATCATGGCAGGTTGGCCTGCGGTTGGCGCAGACGCCCGAAACCCCGACTGCCGCGTCCGGCGGCTCGATGGTCACGCAGACGATAGGTCTGCAGTCGTTCGTGGACCTGTATCGGCCGGGGAGCCAGAACGCGGCGTGGGAGTCACCGCCGTACACTCCGTCGGATTTCACTTCGGACGGCAGTCCTGATCCGATTGGCGATCCGGCGGCCCGACTCGTTGAGGCACGGATCGTCGGCGGCGCGGTCGTCGCGCGGAGCGAGCGCGATGTCCGAGCGTTCGCTCTGGCCGGCGGGAGTCCGCTGTGGCATCAGCCGCAGCCGGACGATGTACACGCGATGGCCGCGATCAACTCGTCAATCCTTGTCGCATCGACGTATCTGACGAAGTACGACGCCTACGCCGGCAACCAGCAGTGGCAGGTTGCCATTTCGGCGGTCCGGCTCGCCGTCCTGAGTCAGCCGAATCAGGCGACGGTCATCGTCGCGGCGACCGCGGGTGGCGTTGTCGGGCTGGAGGCGCACGGGCGCACAGTGTGGTCGGCGCACCTGCCGGTGAATGTTGCCAGCACCACGCCGACCGGCATCGCCATCGGGCCGCACGTCGCGTACGTCACGTTCCAGCTTCCGGAGGGCTCGCCGGCCGGGTCGCCCGACGTGGTGGCCATCGCGCTGGACGACAGGGCGCACCGCTGACCGACGTCCGATGCCGCTAGAATGACGGCGGCGCACAGGGTGCCTCCGTGGTCCGCGGTAAGGGCTGAGCCCACCTGACGGACGACTCCGGGCAGCGCATGGTTGTGCTGCCGACGCACGTACCCGTCCTCCTTTCGGCCTGATGACGCGGACCGCAGGCGTACGAAAGGAGGTCGCCATGGCGGCCCTGTCCCTGCCGACGAACCCCAACCTCGAACAGATGCGCAAGCAGGCACGTGACCTGCAACGCGCCGTACGTGCCGGCGATGCCACCGCGATCGACCGCGTCGCGGCGGCGCACCCCGGCGGGCGTCCGACCGAAGCGGCAACCTTCCCGTTGAGCGCCGCCCAGCTGGTGGTTGCGCGGTCGTACGGCTTCCCGAGCTGGCCCCGGCTCGTGCACTACTTCGGTGTGGTGGCCGTCTACGGACGACCCGGCGGCGCGTCCCGTGACGGCGCCAGCAGCCCTGATGGCGGCGCCCCGCACGTGGCTGACATCGCCGACCGGTTCTGCCGCCTCGCCTGCATCGACTACAGCGACGATCGGCCGGACTATCCAGCGGCCGCGCGCGCGATCCTCGACGCCCGTCGCGATCTGACGCGTAACCACATCTGGGCGGCGGCCGCCGCGAACGACGTGGACGCCGTACGTGCGTTGCTCGACCGCGATCGGTCACTGGCCGGCCGAGAGGGCGGCCCGTATCGCTGGCCGCCGCTGTGTTACGTCACGTACTCACGCGTCGACCCGACCGTCGCCGAATCCTCCGTGCTTGCGGTTACTCGTGCGCTGCTCGACGCGGGGGCGGACCCGAATGCGGGTTACCTCTGGGGCGGCCTGCCGACACCGTTCACGGCGTTGACCGGCGCCTTCGGCGAAGGCGAGCAGGGACCGGGGCGGACGCCACGGCATCCGCACTCGCTCGCATTGGCCCGGCTGCTGCTGGACGCCGGTGCCGACCCGAACGACGGTCAGACGCTCTACAACCGGATGTTCCGGGCCGACGACGATCATCTCGAGTTGCTGCTCGCGTACGGCCTGGGGCGCGGCGACGGTGGACCGTGGATGGCGCGGCTAGGACGCGATGCGCTGGACACTCCGGCCGAGTTGTTGGACAAGCAGTTCCGCCGGGCGATCGCCCACGGCTTTACCGGTCGCGTACGACTCCTCGCCCGCCACGGGGTCGACGTGACAAGACCGATGCCGGACGGTCGGCGCCCGATCGAAGTGGCCGCGGCCA
>DASQPR010000144.1:0-3720 GCA_035643815.1 Micromonosporaceae bacterium
GTGAAGTCAGACCCAGCGCGTACTGCCCGGGAGGAAACACGGATGGCGACGTCAAGTCTTCAGTCGCCGTCAACCACCCCCATGGCACCATCGGCCCATCCCACGGTTCCGTCCGCCCCGGCGGCGCCGTCCGGTTGGAGGTCGAGCAACGGCGTGCCCGATGACCCGCATGAGCCGTCACCGAGCAACGGAGTCCCACGAAACTCGTCGTGGCTCCGGCATCGTCGGCTGTCCACCTGGCACCGGCCGTACGCGGCCGTCCTCGTGGTCGCCGATCTCCTCGCCGTGGCGCTGGCGAGCCTGACCGCCACCTCGCAACTCAGCAAGGCAACCAGTGGTTTCCGCGATCAGCCCGGCCTGTTCCGGGTCATCGCGTACGTGCTGCTTCCCCTCACATGGATCATCGTGCTGTGGGCGCACGGTGCCTACGACCGCCGCTATCTCGGCATCGGCACCGACGAGTTCAAGCGGGTCGTACGAGCGGCGATCACGGTCGCGGCCACGGTCTCCTTCGTCGCCTTCGCCACCACCGTGCTGCTGTCTCGCCTGTCGGTCGCGGTCGCCCTCGTCGGTGCCCTGGTCTACGTGTGTGTTCTGCGATTCGTGGCGCGGCGCGTCTTGCACCTCGTCCGCGGGCGTGGTGGCGCCAGTCACCGGCTGCTCCTGGTCGGCACGCTGTCCGAGGCGGTCGAGGTGTACACAGCGGTCACCCGGACCCGCCACGCCGGGATGCTGCCGATCGGCATCCTGCTGACCGACGGACGGGCGACGCAGCCGCGCAAGAAGGCGCCGATCCCGGTGCACGTCAATCGCGACCTGGTCGCGCTCGTCAACGAGATCGGCGCGGACACGGTCGCCGTGTGCGGGTCGGCCTCGGGCGACCGTGCCGACCTTCGCCGGCTCGCGTGGCAGTTGGAAGGCACCGGCGTCGAACTCGTGGTCGCGCCCCAGCTGACTGACATCGCCGGCCCCCGGGTGCACATTCGGCCGGTCGAGGGCCTTCCGCTGCTCTACGTCGAGGAGCCCAAGCTCGCCGGCATCTCGTGGCTGGTCAAGAACGCCCTGGACCGGCTGGCCGCCGCGGCCGGCCTGCTGCTGTTGACGCCCCTGTTCGTGGCGATCGCGATCAGCATCAAGGCGTCCGATCGCGGGCCGATCTTCTTCCGGCAACGCCGGACCGGTCGCGAAGGCAAGATCTTCTCGGTGTGGAAGTTCCGCACCATGTACGTGGATGCCGAAGAGCGCCGCGCCATGCTCGTCGATCAGAACGAAAAGGACGGCTTGCTGTTCAAGATGCGCAAGGACCCGCGCGTCTTCAAGGTCGGTCGTTGGCTGCGTGCCAGTTCGCTCGACGAGCTGCCGCAGCTCATCAACGTGCTCCGTGGGGACATGTCGCTCGTTGGACCCCGACCGTTGCCGGCCGAGGACGGCGACTTCCTCGGCGACGTACGCCGGCGGTTGCTCGTGCGTCCGGGCATGACCGGACTGTGGCAGGTCTCCGGGCGCTCCGAGTTGTCGTGGGACGACGCCGTGCGGCTCGATCTGTACTACGTCGACAACTGGTCGTTGGCATTCGACCTCACGATCTTGTGGCGGACCGTCGGCGTTGTGTTGCGGACAAAGGGCGCCTACTAGGGCCGATCGCCTGGGTGCACACAGGATGGGCACATCTAGGGCACACACAGGTGGTGGGCTGGCCGTACGTTGAGGGCCATGAGCAACCGCAAGGTTCTGGTCGTGGAGGACGAGCGAGCGATCGCGGATGCGATCGCGGCGCGGCTGCGGGCCGAGGAATTCGATGTGGCGCTCGCCGCCAATGGCCCGGACGCTGTCGCACGGGCCGCGGTGTGGCGCCCGGACCTCGTCGTGTTGGACGTGATGCTGCCCGGCTTCGACGGCCTCGAGGTTTGCCGACGCATCCAGGCCGACCGACCGGTGCCGGTCATCATGCTGACCGCTCGCGACGACGAGAACGACCTGCTCGTCGGCCTCGCGATGGGCGCCGACGACTACCTGACCAAGCCGTTCTCGCTACGCGAACTCGCCGCCCGCGTGCATGCGCTACTCCGCCGGGAGGAGCGGTCCGCGCAACTCGCCGCCGAACCCGCGCCGGCCGGTGCGGTCATCGTCGTGGGCGATCTCGAAATCAACCCCGCCGAACGACGGGTACGGCGAGCCGGGGTCGAGGTCCACCTGACACCGATCGAGTTCGACCTGTTGAGTCACCTCGCCCGCCGTCCGCGGACCGTCCTGCCCCGACAGCGTTTGCTGGCCCAGGTCTGGGGTTGGTCGGATTCAACGACGCCTCGCGGCAATCGCTACGCATCGGCGGGTGGATCCGGCACCCGTACCGTCGACAGCCACGTCAAAGCCTTGCGCCGCAAGCTCGGCGCGGATGTTATCCGTACCGTCCATGGCGTGGGCTACTCGCTGGAGATCGGCGCGGCGCCCGACCTCGGCGTAGCCCGGTGAGCGGTTGGACGGGCGACCTGGCCGACGCCACGCGCGATCTGGCGGGAACGGTCGGTCGCGCCGCCGACGGCGCGCCCGGCATACGGCGGGCGCGACTGCTGGGCGCGCAGATTATGGACGCGCTGCCGCGACCGCTCGACGTGCTGCCGTGGATCAAATTGAAGCTCGGGCTCGCGCTGGTCGGCGGCGGCGTTGCGAGCCTGTTCGTGTTCTACGTCGGCATCGGCTGGGTGCCGGTGTCGTTGTCCGTCACCGCGATCGCCGTCGCGCTCGTCACATCGCAGATCCTGGCGCATGGAATGACCCGGCCGTTGCGGGAGATGACCGCGGCGTCCCGGGCGATGGCCCGAGGCGACTACACACGGCGTGTCCGGGCCACCGCCCGTGACGAAGTGGGCCAGCTAGCCGACGCGTTCAACCAGATGGCGACGGATCTCGCGGAAGCCGACCAGCAGCGGCGCGAACTGATTGCTACCGTCTCGCACGAGTTGCGTACGCCGATCTTCGCGCTGCAGGCCGTCCTCGAGAACGTCGTGGACGGCGTCGAAGTGCCGGATGCCGCGACCCTGCAGACGGCTCTGGCGCAGACCGAACGGCTCGGGCGCCTCGTCACGGATCTCCTCGACGTGTCGCGACTCGAGGCGGGCGCGGCGCCGTTGCACGCGGACAGGTTCGCGGTCGACGAGTTCCTGGGCGCCGCCGTACGGGAGGCCGAGGTCACGTCCCGGGCCGCCTCTCGGGACGTGACGTTCGAGTCGTACGCGTCGCCGGTTGAGGTGGTCGCCGATCCGCATCGCTTGCATCAGGTGGTGGCGAACCTTCTCGACAACGCCGCACGGCACAGCCCGACCGGCGGCCGGATTACGGCGTCGGCGCGGATCGAGGCCGAGACTCTCGTGGTCGAAGTCGCGGACGAAGGCCCCGGAATTCCGCCGGCAGAACGTACGCGGGTCTTCGAACGGTTCACTCGGGGCGCCGTCGCCGACAATGGCGGGACCGGCCTCGGACTGGCCATCGCGCGCTGGGTCGTCGAACTTCACGGCGGCACGATCGCGGTCATCGATCCGGGGCGCAGCCAAACCGGATGCCGGATCCGTTTCCGCGTTCCCGTCCGGGTCGTTCGAGCGGGGCGGCCGGGAGGAAGTGCGCCGACTGCAGGTCCAGGCGCCTAGACCGCACTTGTACGGACGTCGGGCGGTGATCGCGACTGCGACCGCCGAAGTGCCGTACAAGTGCCAGGGGCGGCCG
>DASQPR010000145.1:0-3067 GCA_035643815.1 Micromonosporaceae bacterium
CGCGAGGATCGACGAGATAGCGAAATTTAGCCGGGCCCTGCGGTCCGATATATCCGCGGACGAGGTCCGGCCGCGCGGCGAAGTCGTCGAACATGGCAACGGTGGCCGGATAGAGCAGTGCACCGACCCGTTTCAGGTCGACCTCGCGGTTGCCCGGCACCCCGATCACCAACAGGTCGGCCGTACCGTCCGGGTCGGTGACCTGGAGTACGACGTTCTTGAGCGTGTCCGCGGCGCGCCAGTCGTCGCGGCCACCCGCGCGTTGCGCGTTGACCTCCGTGACGAGCGATTCGATCGTGGGCGTATCCGGTGTGTCGAGCACCTCGATCTCCGGATGGCGCAACGGATCAGATGCGTCTGGCGCGGGTGTGGTCACCGCCTCGGTGTTCGCCGAGTAGCCGCACGCCGGGCAGGCCACGTACGTGTCCTCGCCGACCTCCGCATCGGCCAGGAACTCCTCCGAAGCCGACCCACCCATGGCGCCGGACATCGCCGACACGATCGTGTAGTGCAGCCCGAGCCGGTCGAATATCCGTTGGTACGCCTCGCGATGGGCCATATAGGAGGCGCGCTGGCCGTCGTCGTCGAGATCGAAGGAGTAGGCGTCTTTCATGATGAACTCACGTGTCCGCAACAACCCGGCGCGCGGCCGCGGCTCGTCCCGGAACTTCGTCTGCATCTGATAGAGGATCACCGGATAGTCGCGGTAGCTCGCGCAGATGTCCTTCACCAGCAGCGTGAACAGCTCCTCGTGCGTCGGGGCGAGCAGATGGTCGGCGTTCCGGCGGTCCTTGAGCCGGAAGATCTCCTGGCCGTATTCGGTCCAGCGACCGCTCGCCTCGTACGGCTCCCGGGGCAGTAGCGACGGGAACTGCACCTGCTGGCCGCCGATGGCCCGCATCTCGTCGTGAATCACGTCCGAGATGCGATCGACGACGAGCTTTCCCAGCGGCATCAACGTATAGCCGCCACTGGCCGCGCGACGGATGTAGCCGGCTCGCACCAACAGCCGGTGACTCGGCACCTCGGCCTCGGCCGGATCCTCGCGCAAGGTACGGAGAAACATCGTCGACATCCGCATGACAGGCGTCCGGTCGGGCATGGCGGCAGCGTACGCGTCCGCGGGCGGGTGCCTCGCTGAATTTTCCGGCCTGACGACGCCGTATTTCGGGCCCGATCACACCGGATTTCGGGTCCGACCGCACCAGATCTCCGGGGGCGATTGCACGGGCCGGTTTCGGGCGTGCGCCATGTCACGGTATCCAGCCGTTCGCCCGTCCGGCGGGCGCTGGCAAACTCAGGAACGCGAGGTAACTTGCAGCGGGGAGCGACGGCCGAGGGGGAGTGCGGCGGCAAATGGCGTGGCGGAGTTTCGTTGCGGTCGGCGACAGTTTCACCGAGGGGCTCGATGACCCCGACCCAGAGACGGGAATCTTCCGCGGCTGGGCCGATCTCGTTGCGACGCGCCTGGCCGCCGAGGCGCCCGACTTTCAGTACGCCAACCTCGCCATACGTGGCCGCCTGTTCGACAGTGTCGTCGACGAGCAGGTGCCGCCGGTGCTGCGGATGGCCCCCGATGTCGTGAGCTTTGCGGCCGGCGGCAACGACGCGTTGCGCCGTGGATTCCAGCCCGACATTCTGCTACCGCGTTTCCAGTACGTCGTCGGCACGCTTCGCGCCGCCGGATCCGAGGTGATCGTGTTCCGGTTCGCCGACGTGACCCGACGGCTGCCCGGTCAACGCCTGATCCTGCCGCGCATGACCATGATGAACGACGCGGTCAGCGAGGCGCGCGACCGGCACGGCGCGCTGGTCGTCGACCTGTGGGGTGACGACGAATTCCTCAATCCGGCGCTGTGGAGCCTGGATCGGTTGCACATGAACGCGATCGGACACCGCCGGGTCGCCGCTCACGTGCTCGCCGCGCTCGGGATCGATTCGGACTCGACGTGGCTCGATGCGCCCGCGTACCCGACTCCGCTGTCCTGGGCCGCGGCGCGAGTTGCCGACGCACGCTGGACCAAGAACCACCTCGCGCCGTGGGTCAGGCGGCGCCTGACCGGGCGCTCGTCCGGCGACCATGTGATGCCGAAGCGCCCGACGCTGACGCCGTTCGCCGCTCGATAGTCGTCGCGAGGCGAATGGCCGGTCGCCGCCGCGCCGGCCAGGCTACTGTTCGCTGATGGTCATGAACTGGGCCGACTCGCCGGTCGTCGGCGCACGGTCGTCGTGGGTACCGGTCGTGCTCGCAGTGTTCGTCGCCATTCCCCTGGCGGTGGGGCTCGCCGTGTGGCTCACCCGGCGGCGCCGGCGCGCCGGTTGGGGTCACGACTGGGCCGCTCGTTCCGCATGGGCCGAGGTCTTCATGACCGTGGGTACGCTGCCGTGGCTCTGCCTCACGCTGCTGCCGTCGGACCAGCCACGCGGCGCCAACCTCGTGCCGTTTCGCGATCTGACGGAGCAGGTGCAGACCGGATATGCGTACGCGACCGTCCAGATCGTCGGGAATCTCCTGGTATTCGCGGCACTCGGCTTCGGGATGCCCGTGCGTTGGCGGGTGGGTCCGCTTGCGGTGCTTGTGGCCGGCGCACTGGGGTCGACCGCAATCGAGTCGCTGCAATGGGTCCTCGATCTCGGCCGCTATTCGTCCGTCGACGACGTGCTGGTCAACGCGGCTGGAGCCACGATCGCCGCGATCCTGTCCCGGCCCTGGTGGCGTCGCCGCATCGGGCCGGGCCCCGACCGGCCGGTCCCGGGTGGCCGCGGCCCGGGCAAGCTGGCACGCTCACCAGGCCGGGACACGACGGTATCTGTCTGATCTGCACCGTTATGCGGGGCTGACTCTGCCGGGCATGCACCGATACGGTGGGTCCGGCGACGAGTTCCATCGAGATGATCGGCCGCGATCACAGGTTCGGGCCGGTGACCCACGAGCGTTGTCCGGGAGGCGTGCGGGATGTCCTACACGGAGGATGAGCTCTGGGACATGTTGCGCGAGTCGGCCGAGATGCCGTACGGGGTGGCCCGCACCGCGCTCACCGAGCAGGTCATGCATCACGCGGATGCG
>DASQPR010000146.1:0-2198 GCA_035643815.1 Micromonosporaceae bacterium
GACGACACGCTCTGGCGCGTGTATTCGATGACGAAACCGATCACGACGGTCGCGGCGATGATGCTCTGGGAAGAGGGAAAGTTCGAGCTGACCGACGAGATCAGCCGGTGGCTGCCGGAGTTCGCCGACATGAAGGTGTTCGACAAGGGATCGATCACGCGGCCGTTCGTGGTGCCCGCGATCGAACCGATCCGCGTCTGGCACCTGATGTCGCATACGTCCGGCCTCACGTACGGGTTCCTTATGTCCTCGACCGTCGACGCGATCTACCGGGCCAACGGCGACAACATGGACTCGTTCACGATCGGGACCCTCGAAGAGGCGTGCCAGCTGTGGGCGTCGATGCCGCTGCTGTTCCAGCCCGGCACACGCTGGGGCTACTCGGTCGCCACGGACGTACTCGGGCGGCTGGTCGAGGTCATCTCCGGCAAGAGCCTCGCCGACTTCTGCGCCGAGCGGATCTTCGAACCCCTCGGCATGACCGACGCCCGCTGGTGGGTGGACGACGCCGACGCCGCACGGCTCGCCGGGCTCTACACGCCGGATCCCCGTACGGGCAAGGCCGTGCATCTGCCGTCGATGGCCGGCTTCGCGCGCACCCGCCCTGGAAAGTTCTCCGGCGGCGGCGGGCTCATCTGTACCGCCGCCGATTATCAGCGCTTCATGCAGATGCTGCTCAATGGGGGCGAGCTAGACGGCGTACGGTTTCTCGGCAGCCGCACCGTACGGTTCATGACCCGCAACCATCTGCCCGGCGGGCAGGATCTCGCGGCCGCCAGCAGCGGCGGCTTCGCCGAAACGATCTTCGATGGCATCGGCTTCGGCCTCGGCTTCGCCGTGGTCCTCGACCCGACGCCCGGCCGCGTGCCGATCACGCCTGGCTCGTACTACTGGGGCGGACTCGCGAGCACCGCGTTCTGGATCGATCCCGTCGAGGAGCTCACGGTGTCGTTCTTCACGCAGCTCGTACCGTCGAGCCACCACCCGATCCGGCCCCAGCTGCGCCAACTGATATACGCCGCGCTCCGCTGACCGGGTAGGTCGAAAAGGACGGCCCTGCCGAGGCAACGTCGCGCCAGGCCGCAACGCCGCAACGCGAGTAACCCGAACAACGCGGCGCGGCCAGCGCAGCAACCTGGAGCGGGCAACCGCCGACAGCCCAGCAACGCGGGCAGCGCGGCGGCCCGCGGCGCGTGGTCAGGCAACGACCGAACCTCGACAGCACGTCTCGCGCTGGCGGGACCGGCAACGAGGACGTGCCTATCTTCGTGGATGGTAATGATTGCGGCGAGGTCGACGGCTCGGGTCGATATGCACCGGCGGGATGAATTCGGGTCGTCGATCGGGTCCGAGCTGAACTGTCCACGTCGAACTGTGTATGAGCCGGTGGTGATGACCGCAGAGCGCCACGCCGTTGTCTCGATCCGTAGGCCCGCCGTGTTGCCAGGCCACGATGTGATGGATGTCTGCCCAGCGAGGCGGCCGATCGCAACCCGGAAACGCGCAGCCGCCGTCCCGCAGGAGAACCGCGACGCGAGCGGCGCCGGTGTAGGTGCGGCGGCTGCGGCCGACGTCGATCGGCACCCCGGCGCCGTTCAATACGACGGGCAGGACATGCGCGGCGCAGGCCAGTCGACGGGTCGTCGTGGGCGACAGGCGATCGCCGGTGTCCAGCTGGCCGAGCGCATCACCCCTCCGGAGCGCGTCGAGGTCGACCGTCACATTCAGCTGCGGTGGCTGACCGCCGCTGTCGGGCAAGCCACCCGAGGCGAGCGCGAGTCGGCACACGTCGACCAGTGCGTCGGCTCGACGTGCCGCCGGTGTCCGCAAGTCTGGACCGTCGTCGCCGCGCACCGGCTTCGCCAGCGGTTCCACTGCCGCGCCGACGATCGCGGCGCCCTCAGCATCGAGGATTCCACTGATCCGGGTGCCGCCAAACCCATCCGACGAGAGGGTGAGGCCTCGGCGTTGTCGCGCGTGCTTCTCTTCCCGTTCGAGGCGCTCACGCAGCCGGGCGTCAGCCAAATCCGGGTTGATGTGCGCCAACACGCGCTCCCCCAGCTGTCGCAGCACCGTCGGCTCGAACCGGCGCGCTTCGTCGATCAGGATCGCTTCGACCTTGTCGACCAGCGCCGGCTCCTCGACGGGCACGTCGGCGAGAGCGCGGCCGATGGCGGCGGCCTGGCCGGTGTTAACCG
>DASQPR010000147.1:0-4372 GCA_035643815.1 Micromonosporaceae bacterium
AGGCCGACACCGGTGTCGTTGTCGCGATCGCCGAGCCGCTGGAACGGCAGGAACACCGTGTCCCATTCGGTCGCCGGTATGCCCGGGCCGTGATCGACGACGCGCGTCTCGACGTAGCCGGCGTGGTCGCTGATCGACACCATCGGCGGCCGACCGGGCGGGCTGTACCGCTGCGCGTTGGCCAGCAGGTTGGCCAGAACACGTTCGATCAATGCCGGATCGGCGTTCACCTCCGGTGGCTCATCCGGCACGTGCAACGCGACGCCGCGGCCGGCCGGACCGAGATCGTCGAGCGCGCGGGCGACCGCGTCGGCCATGCTCATCGGCTGCGGCTCGAAGCCAAGTGCGCCGGCCTGCAACCGGCTCATGTCCAGCAGATTGTCGACGAGTCTTGTCAGGCGTTCCAACGACTCGTCGACCGTCGACAGCAACTCCTCGCGATCCGTATCGCTGAACGCGACGTCTTGGCTGCGCAGGCCGTCCACCGCGGCCCGCGCCGACGCGAGGGGGGTACGGAGATCATGGCTCACCGCGGAGAGCAGAGCCGTACGCATCCGGTCGACCTCCGACAGCGAGCCCACGGTGGCCGCCTGCTCGGCCAGGCGTTCGGCCCGGAGCGCCACGGCGGCCTGGGCCGCGAACGCTTCCACGACCCTCCGGTCGGCAGCGGCCAGTGGGTGCCCGCGCAACACGAGTGTGAACTGATCGTCCACCCCGACGTCCGCGTCACCCTGGCCGGGAAACAGGCTCGGTTGGTCGCCGGTGGCGGCCACCACCCGCCAAGCGTCCGGATCGTGTTGGACGTCCGGGCCGCCCGGCTCCTCGGGCCGGCGCTCCAACAGCGTGACGCCGCTGAATCCGTACGCCTCGCGGAGTTGGTCGAGCAGTGCCGGCAGCACACGGCTGCCCCGGACGACGGAGCCGGCCAGGGTGGACAGCGTCTCGGCTTCGGCTCGGGCCACGGCCGCCTCGCGAGTACGGCGCGCGGCGATATCAACCGTGACACTCACCGCGACCGCCACCGCAAGAAACACGATGAGCGCGAGCACGTTCTCGTGCTCGGCGATCGTGAACATGTGGATCGGTGGCGTGAAGAAGTAGTTGAGCAGCAGGCTGCCGGCCACGACGGCGAGTAACGCCGGCCAGAGTCCGCCGACAAGAGCTGTGACGATCACCCACGCAAGGTAGGCGAGCATGTCGCTGGGCAGGCTGAGGTCGCCGCGCATGGATGTCAACACCAGCGTCAACAGCGGCAGGCCGACGATGGCCAGCATAAAACCGATCAGTTGGCGTCGCGCTGTTAGGGCGCTGCGCGGCGAGCCAATGCGACGGCCACGACCGACCTCCTCGTGCGTGACGAGGTGGACGTCGATCGCCCCGGAAATCGCGGCCGTCGTGAGGCCGACGCCCGGTGAGAGCACATGCGCGAGCCGGCCGCGGCGGCTGGCGCCGAGCACGAGTTGGCTCGCGTTGACACCGCGGGCAAAGTCAAGCAACGCGGTGGGAATGTCCGACCCCACGACCTGGTGGTAGGTGCCGCCAATGCTCTCCACGAGAGACCGCTGGCGGGCCAGGAACGCCGGATTCGACTCGGCCAGGCCGTCGTTGCGCGAGACATGTACGGCAAGAACGTCGGCGCCCTTTGTACGGGCCGCGATCCGCGCCGCACGGCGGATCAGCGTGTCGCCCTCCGGGCCGCCGGTGAGCGCCACCACGACGCGTTCGCGCGCCTCCCACGTCGCGGAGATATGGTGGTCCGCGCGATAGCGGTCGAGCTGCTCGTCAACTTTGTCGGCGACCCAAAGCAGGGCAAGTTCCCGGAGCGCGGTGAGGTTGCCGACGCGGAAGTAGTTGCCGAGGGCCGCGTCGATCTTCTCCGGCTTGTAGATGTTGCCGTGCGCCATCCGTCGCCGCAGGGCCTCCGGCGCCATGTCGACCAGCTCGACCTGTTCGGCCCGGCGTACGACGGCGTCCGGCACGGTCTCCCGCTGCGGCACGCCCGTGATCTGCTGCACGACATCGTTGATCGATTCGAGATGCTGGATGTTCACATTCGTGATGACCGTGATCCCAGCGTCCAGCAATTCCTCGATGTCCTGCCAACGCTTGGCATTGCGAGATCCGGGCACGTTGGTATGCGCGAGTTCATCGACGAGCGCGACGTCCGGCCGCCGGCGGAGGATCGCGTCGACATCCATCTCGGTAAACGTCGCGCCGCGATAGGTCACGTCATGCCGCGGTACGACCTCGAGCTCACCAATCAACGCCTCGGTGTGCGACCGGCCGTGCGTTTCCACGAACCCGACGACGACGTCGGTGCCACGCTCCCGCCGACGATGGCCCTCCTCCAGCATCCGGTACGTCTTTCCGACACCAGGGGCGGCGCCCAGATAGACGCGAAGCGCTCCGCTTCCCATCTCCATTCACCTCCTCCCACCATCGTCCGCCTCCGCCAGTGCGGACGCTCGACCACCGCGGCGGGATACCAGGGCGGCGCCGGGGTCTCTGAGCCACCCCCGGCGCCGCGATCCTTGGCCCGCCTCCCGGGCGGAGTGCGGCCGAGCGTCGGGCGCCTCCGGTTGGGCTACCCGTGGAACGGGTACTGCCGGTCCAACGCCATGTTCAAATCGAGTACGTTGACGCCCGGTTCGCCCAGGAATCCAAGCGCCCGGCCCGATGTGTACTTCTTGATCAACGTGTCCACGGCCGCGACGTCAACACCCCGCTCGCGGGCGATGCGCGGCGCCTGGAGGTTGGCGTACGCGGTGCTGATCTCCGGATCGAGACCGCTGCCGCTAGCGGTGACCGCGTCCGGTGGCACCGGCGGGTGAGCCGGTGCGCTTCCCCGGATCGGCGTGACCGTGCCGAGTTTCGTGTAGTCGGTGCCGAACTGCGCGCACTGTACGGGGACTCCGGCGTACGTGGCGACGAACGGCGTTGCCGGGCACTCCTGGTTAACGGCGAAGGCGGCGGTCACCCTTCCGTGGGGCAGGCCGCCAGCGTGCACCACGACGAGTACGGCACCGATGCCGTCGCTCGTGCAGTACGGCCGCGATCCGTCGACGCCTTCCAGCTTGCCGACCGCGAGACTGCGCGAGCACACGTCGCTGAGCAGGCTCGGCGTGCCCGTGTCGTCCTTGTTCGATGGATCCGGAAGCGTGTCGACTACGCTCTCCGGACCTAGGTTCGACGCGCTCGTCGACGTCGGGTCGTATCCGTCGCCGGCGGCCGATGGTCGCGATTGGAAATACTGCGGGAGCGGGTTGCCCTTGTCGTCGGTGAACAACTGCCCGATCAGCGCAC
This sequence comes from Micromonosporaceae bacterium, assembly GCA_035643815.1. Taxonomy (GTDB): domain Bacteria; phylum Actinomycetota; class Actinomycetes; order Mycobacteriales; family Micromonosporaceae; genus DASQPR01. The sequence continues at coordinate 3,304 of DASQPR010000147.1, forward strand.
TGCCGACCGTCTTGTCGCCGACCTTGACGATCGAGCCGTCGGCCCGATGTTGCAACCCAGGGATCTGGGCGACGCCTGTGATGATCAATGGGTAGGCGATGCCGAGCAACACGGTGGCAATGATCAGCAACCGAAATGCGGCAAGGTGCTGGGAGATCCAGGTAGGAACGCGCATCACTTAATCCCGGGAATGAATTGGATGATGAGGTCGATGACCTTGATGCCGGCGAACGGCAGGATGATGCCGCCGACGCCGTAGATCCATAGGTTGCGGCGCAGCATGGCCGCGGCGCTGGACGGTGTGTAGCGCACACCGCGGAGCGCGAGCGGGATCAGCGCGACGATGATCAGAGCGTTGAAGATGACCGCAGACAGGATCGCCGAGGTCGGGCTGTGCAGGCCCATGATGTTCAGTCGATGCAGGCCGGGGTAGATAGCGGCGAAGATGGCCGGGATGATCGCGAAATACTTCGCGATGTCGTTGGCGATCGAGAACGTCGTCAGCGCGCCGCGCGTAATCAGCAGTTGCTTGCCGATCTCCACGATCTCAATCAGCTTCGTCGGGTCGGAGTCGAGGTCGACCATATTGCCGGCCTCTTTCGCCGCCGACGTTCCGGTGTTCATCGCGACTCCGACGTCGGCCTGCGCGAGCGCGGGCGCGTCGTTGGTGCCGTCGCCGGTCATCGCGACGAGCTTGCCGCCCTCCTGCTCGCGCCGGATGAGCGCCATCTTGTCTTCCGGCTTCGCCTCGGCCAAAAAGTCGTCGACGCCGGCCTCCTCCGCGATAGCTCGCGCGGTGAGCGGGTTGTCACCGGTGATCATGACCGTGCGGATGCCCATCCGGCGCATCTCGTCGAAGCGCTCGCGCATGCCGGCCTTGACGACGTCCTTGAGGTGGATCACACCGAGGACGCGAGCCTGCGAACCAATCCGTTCCCCGACCACCAGCGGCGTACCGCCCGACGCGGAAATGCCGTCGACGATCTGACCAGTCTCGGGCGGAACCACGCCGCCGTGGCTGCGGACCCATTCCGAGACCGCCGCCGCCGCCCCCTTGCGCAGCTCTCGA
>DASQPR010000148.1:0-3426 GCA_035643815.1 Micromonosporaceae bacterium
TCGTGCCCGACCGGAGTCCGCTCACCGTGCAGTGCGGTGGCGGTCGGCACACAAGGCGGATAGACGGACCATGTCGACCACCTCCCGTTACGAACGACTGCGCGCGGCACTGGACTGCCGTCGAATCGAACTGGCGTCGGATCATCTAGCCACCCCTTGAACGTTGGCTGGTTCGGACGCTGCCGTGGCGGCCGTTTCGCCGGTCGGCAGCGTGCGCATCGACCGCAGCGGCGAGAAGAACGCGGGCAGGAACGCGAGCATGGCGCCGACCGCGGCAATCCACAGCGTCGGTCGAACGCCGAACCAGGTGCCGAACGCGCCGCCGAGCAGACCGCCCAGCGGCATCGCGCCGATGACCAGGAATCGCATCGTGGCATTCACCCGACCGAGCAAGCGCGGCGGCGCGAGACGTTGCCGGAAGCTAACGGATGTCACGCTGAACACCACGCTGCCGGCAACCGCAACGGTAAATGCCGCGGCGGCGAGCCAGAGCGTGTAGTCGTTGCGCATGAGCGGGACGCCGACCATGAACGGCGATGTGATGCCGAGCGACAGCCACAGAATGCGACCCTCACCAACCCATCGGGCCAGCCTCGTTGCGCACACCGCACCGACCAGGCCGCCGACCGACGCGATCGACAGCAACGCCCCGATCACTCCGGCACTCACCCCGAGCGTGTGGGCCAACAGGTAGATCAGCATGGCCGAGGACATCGCCCCGAAGAAGTTCGCCGAGCCGGCTTCGGCCGCGATCGCGCGCAACAGCGGGTTACCGCCGACGAACCGGAGGCCTTCGACGATGTCGCGGCCAAAATGGCTTTCGGCGCTGCGCGCGGGCCGGGTCTCTCGCGCGCGGATGCGGCTTAGAAAAGCCGCGGAGGACAGGTACGTGATCGCGTTCACGCCGACGGCCACGGGCGCCGTCAGGGTCCGGATCACAAAGCCGGCCACGGCCGGGCCGCCGATCTGGCTGACGGCGGCCACCGCCTGCAGCTTCGAGTTGCCCTCGACCAGTTTGTCCGGCGTGACGAGTTGCGGAAGCACGCTCTGGTAAGCGACGTCGAACAGCGCGCTGAACGTACCGAGGACGAACGCGACGACGACCACCTGCCAGATGGCGAGGACGCCGAGCCACCACGCCACGGGTATCGAAATCAGCGTGGCGGCCCGGGAGAGATCGCAGACGATCATGACCGGCCGGCGGCGTACGCGGTCGACGAGTGCCCCGGCCGGCAGGCTCGCCAGGAGGAACGGCAGCGTGTCGACCGCGCTCACCACGCCCATCTCGAACGCGGTGGCGTGCAACGTGACCGCGGCGACCAGCGGCAGCGCGAGCATGCCGATCTGCGTCCCGAGCTGGCTGCCGCTATCCGCGATAAACAGCTGGCGGAAGTCGTGCTCGGCCAGCAGACCCAACCGCCGGCGGGCCGCGGAAGCGACAGGCATGATGTCGTCGTCGCTGCTCGAAGGCATGAAGATGACGTCGGCGACACCTTTTGTGACGTCGCCCGGATCCGGCGCTTCAGGCGCTGAAATCGATGCGGCCGATCGCACATTGGCCACGGGTTGTGCCGTCAGATCGACGTCATTTGCCATGCGGTGATCGTGCCAGTGACGTCACCGTGACGTCAACCCTCGCGGCCGGTTCGTCGTGTGTTTGACTGATCGGCATGCTGCCGTGGGACGCACCGCTGGCCGGTCGACTCGACCGGGACACCATCGATTCCGCGCTGTTGCGCGACAACGTGCTCGGCGATCCGGCCCGGCGTCCGATCTGGGTCTACACGCCGCCCGGTTACGACGACTCGACCGACCGCTGGCCCACCGTCTACGTCATCCAGGGCTATACGGGCAACGTGGCGATGTGGGCAAACCGGATGCCGTACCGACAGCCGTTTATCGAGACCGCGGACGCTGTCTTCGCGACCGGTGAGGCGCCCGGTTGCATCATCGTTTATGTCGATGCGTGGACCGCGTACGGCGGCTCGCAGTACGTGGACTCGCCAGGCACCGGCCGCTACCACTCATACCTCTGTGACGAAGTGGTCGCCTGGGTTGACGCGCGCTATCGCACGATCGCCGACCGCGATTCGCGCGCGATCACCGGGAAGTCGTCCGGCGGCTTCGGCGCGATGATCACGCCGATGCTCCGGCCCGACCTGTTCGGCGCGCTCGCCACCCACGCGGGCGACACGCTCTACGAACTCTGCTACGTGCATGACTTCGGGCCGGCCGCGCGTGCCCTGCGGGCATACGGAGGGGATATCTTCGCGTGGTGGGACGACTTCCGGTCGCGGCCGTCGTTCACACAGGACGGCGACGACACATTGCTTGGGCTGCTCGGATGCTCGGCGGCGTTCTCGGCCGACGCGGACGGGACGCCGCAACTGCCGTTCGATCCGCGCACCGGACAGATCCGCGATGACGTGTGGCAGCGCTGGCTGGATTGGGATCCGGTCCGGATGGCGCCGAAGTTCGGCGACGCATTGCGGTCGATGAACGCGATCTGGATCGACGCCGGCACGCGCGACGACTACTTTCTCGATCTCGGCGCCACCGCGTTTCGCGCGGAACTCGAAGGGATCGGCGTCCCGGCCGAACGCATCCACTTCGAGCTGTTCCCGGCGACGCACGCGGCGATCGACTACCGCTATCCGATGTCGCTGGCGTGGCTGGCGCATCGGCTCGCGCGCTGACCCGCCGTGTCGCTAAGGCCGCCGTGTCGCTAAGGCCGCCGTGTCGCTAAGGCCGCGTGTCGCTAAGGCGGCGTGTGGCTTAGGCGTCGTGTCGCTACGAGGCGGCGCCGCCAAGGCGCTGCGCCGCTAGGAAGTTGCGTCGCTAGGGCGCTGGCTGACTACCGGCGTGGCTCGGCGCCGAGCCGCGCGGCCGCGACCTTCTTCGGCACGCACATTCGCCACGCTTCGGTCACGAGCTCTTCCATCTCCTCCGGGCCGATCTCGGCGAGCCGCACGCACACCCAGTTGAAGCGCAGGTCGGACGCGGGTGGCAGGAAAAACTTCGTCGGTTCCGCCGCGATCAGGGCGTCCCGCTCGTCCTTGGGGAAGCCGAAGCCCATGGTGGTCTCGTCGCGCGAGAACGCCACGTAGACGATCGCCCCGACCCGGAATTTGAGCCGGTCCCGGATCACGTGCTCCGACGTGCGCGGCAACGTCACGGCCAGCGCGCGGACCTCTTCAACGGTGACCATGGACGCGAGACTACGACCGGGCGGCGACACTGCGGCCGTCAATTGGCGAGTCAGATGATGTGCCGTGCGACCTTCGTGACCTCCGGCAGGAACCAGTCCGGCACCGCACCGGTCGTCCGCAGCGTGGTGCGTTCGGCGTCGGAGAGGCGGCGGCTGACCTCCTCCACCGCGAGCGAGGACCGGATCATGTACGTCGACGACGGCACGACCTCTATGTC
>DASQPR010000149.1:0-2971 GCA_035643815.1 Micromonosporaceae bacterium
CCCTACCGGTCGGTCACGGCCGGCGCAGTGGCGGTCGGCAGCTCGAACTCGTCCGACGACACAGATTTCCTAAAATTGATCATCATGATGTCGACCGGTGCGCCGCCGATCTGGCCCGTGAACGAGCCCAGCAGTCCGTCGGCGGTGACGCAGGCTTCGTATTCGTCGGTCGCGTCCCCGCTGCGGTCGACGGTCACGCAGGTCGCGGACGTACCGGCGATCGTGATGTCGTGCTCCGAGATCACCGAGTTCCGGTCCAGCGCCGACGCAGTGAGCAGCGTGATCACGGAGTCGGTCCGTACGAGGCCGCCTCGCGCGAGTTCGGTTGTGGTTGCCACGACGGTCGGCCGACTGCCGCAGATTGCCTGACGGCCGGACGTCTGGTTGCAGATTGTCGCCCTTCCCGACGTCACGAGCAGCATCCCGGTCGGATAGCTGTATGCGGCCTGTCCGGTCGCGGGCAACTGGGCGACCGTGCCCGTGCCACCGCGACCCAACGCATACACCGCCGTGTAGGCCATCGAATAAGCCGCCTTCAACCGGTTGGCGATCTCCTGGACGAACTCCTGGTTGCCGGTTGCGCCGTTGGCCGCGGCGATCGTGTGGCACGAGGTCGCCGTGGCGATGGACACGAATGCGACCAACCCGACCACGGTCAGGAGAGCCGGTCGTGAACCGGCTCGCAGCGGCGTGCGGCGGGGTCGGACGAGCCGATCCGGCCGAGGGTCGGCGGGCACGGACCCAATCTGGCCCGTCACGTTTGTGCTGGCAAGCTCATTGTCGGGATTGCACGATATTGCGATCCGGATTCTGATGAGATTCGTAGACGCGGCCGAGACCGAGCCGGTGCCACCGGCCCGACATGGCCTCGATACGCTCACCCCATCGCCCACGAACTCGTGGCATCGGTTGCAACGTGGCGACCATCCTGCACCACAGCATCGTCGACACCACGCGGTGCACGCCACTGACATGAGGAGCCTGCATGGCCACCATCGAAGCAATTGTCGCGCGCGAGATCCTCGACTCGCGCGGCAACCCGACCGTGGAGGTCGAGGTCGGTCTCGACGACGGCACCACCGCTCGGGCGGCCGTGCCATCCGGCGCCTCGACCGGCGCGTTCGAGGCGAACGAGTTGCGTGACGGCGACGGTTCGCGTTACGGCGGGAAGGGCGTCGAGCAGGCGGTCACGAACATCGAGGATCGCATCCTGCCGGAGATCATCGGGTACGAGGCGAGCGACCAGCGAGCGATCGACCAGAAGATGATCGACATCGACGGGACACCGGAGAAGTCCGGCCTCGGCGCCAATGCGATCCTCGGCGTCTCGCTCGCGGTGGCCAAGGCCGCCGCCACATCGGCCGAGTTGAGTCTCTATCGCTACCTTGGCGGCCCGAACGCCCATCTGCTGCCGGTGCCGATGTTCAACATCCTCAACGGTGGCGCGCACGCCGACTCGAACGTCGACATTCAGGAGTTCATGATCGCGCCGATCGGCGCGCCGACCTTCCGCGAGGCATTGCGGTGGGGCGCCGAGACGTACCACTCGCTCAAGTCCGTCTTGAAGAAGAAGGGCCTGTCGACCGGATTGGGCGACGAGGGCGGCTTCGCTCCGGATCTGCCGGCCAACGCGGCGGCGCTCGACCTGATCGGCGAGGCCGTCGGCAAGGCCGGCTTCACGTTCGGCACCGACATCGTCGTGGCGCTCGACGTCGCGGCGACCGAGTTCTACGGCGATGGCTCATACACGTTCGAGGGCGCGTCGAAATCCAGCGACGACCTCGTCAAGTACTACGCCGGCCTGCTCGACACGTATCCGATCGTGTCGATCGAGGACCCGCTGTCCGAAGAGGACTGGGCCGGCTGGTCGGCGATGACGTCCGAACTCGGTGGCCGGATCCAGATCGTCGGCGACGACCTGTTCGTGACGAACCCGACGCGCATCGCGCGCGGCATTGCCCAGAGCGCGGCCAACGCGGTGCTTATCAAGGTGAACCAGATCGGCACGCTCACCGAAACCTTCGATGCGATGGACCTCGCGCATCGGGCCGGCTTCCGGACCATGATGAGCCACCGTTCGGGCGAGACCGAGGACACCACGATCGCCGATCTCGCGGTCGCGGCCGGCACCGGTCAGATCAAGACCGGCGCGCCGGCCCGATCGGAGCGGGTCGCAAAATACAACCAGCTGATGCGCATCGAAGAGGAACTCGACGACGCGGCGCGCTACGCCGGTGCCGGTGCGTTCCCGCGGTACCGTTCGGCATAGCCGCCGGTCGCACAGCGCTGTGTTGCGGCCGACCCGCAGATCACGAGAACTCGGGGGTACGAATGCCGGAGCGTCGCACGCCCAGCGGGCAGCGTCCCGGATCCTCGGCTCGAGGGGCCACGGGTGGTCGAGGCGACCGTGGACCGAGCCGCAGCCGGCCGTCGCGTGCGGCGACGACCGGGCGCGAGGACCGGATCGCCACGCAGCCGACCGTGGTCCTGCGGACCGGCAAGGACAGTGGCCGTTCGCAGTCACGTCCGGCCACCGCCCGACGCTCGGCCGCGGCCGACACGGCGAAACGCACGAACGCTCCGGCACCACGGCGGTTGAGCGGTCGCGCTATGGCCCTCGGTCTGGTGTTGCTGGCGTTGATGCTTGCGTACGCCTACCCGGTGCGTCTGTACCTGGATCAGCGGGCCCAGATCCAGCAACTCGAGTTGTCGCAGGCGCAACAGCGAGCCACGATCGGCCACCTCACCACCGAGTCGGCGAAGTGGAATGATCCGGCCTACATCAAGGCGCAGGCCCGGGCACGGTTCCAGATGGTCGAGCCGGGTACGAAGGCATATCTCGTGCTCCCCGCACCACAAACCGCTTCGGTCGGTTCGCCCGCGAGTGCGGCCAAGACCCCGGTCACGTGGTACGGCGCCCTCTGGTCGGCACTGCGTACGGCCGACCGTCCGGACGGGCAATGACCAAACG
>DASQPR010000150.1:0-6784 GCA_035643815.1 Micromonosporaceae bacterium
GCGGCGGCGCGGCCACCGAACGCCCGGCGGCTGGCGGCAGCGTCCCCGTCGATCGTGGCGCCCCGACCGAGGCGAACGGGGCCGCGGCCGAGGGGACCGCACCGCGCGATCCGACCGGTCATCATGCATCAACCGATCCCATGGGGTCGGACCACACCTCGGTGGGACCACGCAGCACGCAGGTCAAACTGGCTCAGCTAGCGGTTGGCACGGCGGTCATCGCCGGCGAACAAATGCGCGGAGGCGTGCGTTCGGTCGGCGGCCGTACGGCCTCGGTCATGGTCGGGTTGCTCTCGAAGGCGGTGACCCAGACCGAGCAGGCCCGGGACAAGCTGTTCGAGGTCATGGACGACGCCGAGCGCCGTGGACGAGAGACACTCGCCGCGCGACGCCAGGGCGCCGCATCGCTGGTGAACACGAGGGTCGAGGACGCGATGTCGTGGGCGCAGGTGAAGGTCGTCCCGCAGTTCATCGACGACCTCGTCCCGCATCTGATCTCCGATGTGATGCCGCGGCTCATCGACGGCGCGCTGCCGGAGATCCGCGACCGGGTGGTCCCGGTGATCATCGAAGATCTGACCACCGATTCCCGCGTAGAGGAGTTGGTGATGGCGCAGAGTCGGGGCGTGATCGGCCAGCTCGCGGAGCAGTTGCGGACCAACAGCGTGCGCGCCGACGACCGGCTCGAGGCGGCGGCGCACCGGGTCGTCGGGCGCGACAAGAGCGCGACGGCCAAGGGCCTCAATGAGATCCGGGGCGTCTGACCCGGACGGTCGCTTATCGCAGCCCGGCTGGGTGGCATCGCCCGGTGCGTCGCCACGTGCATCGAGCCGCAGGTACGCCGGCCTCGCTTCGCGACTTGTCGCGCTCACCGTTGATGTCGCGCTCCTGACCGTCGCCGGCCTGCTCGTCAGTCTCCTGCCGCCGCTGGCGTGGTCTCAGGTCGTCGGCGATCCGCCGGGATGGTTCACCGCCACGTGCGCCGTCATCGCGTCCGCTCTGCCGTGGGCGTACTTTACCGCGGCGTGGCGACTCGGCGGCCAGACGGCGGGTGGTCTGCTCGTGGGCACTCGAGTCGCGCGGAATAACGGACAACGACCGAGGCTCGTCCAGGCGGCGCTGCGCGCGTTCATCGGACTCCTGCTCGTACCACTGTGGTTGATCGGGCTGGTGTGGGTGCTCTGGGATTCGCGCCGCCGGGCTTGGCACGACATCGTGTTCCGTACGGTCGTCCTGCGCACCATCGCGTCGGCGCAACCGGAGTTGCTCGCCGCGACGATCGCGGCGACTTCCCCGGCTCCGGCGGCCCCCACGTCCGCGGCACCCTCGATACCGCCGGCGCCCTCGACACCGCAGGCGCCGCCGGCGCCATCGACACAGCCGCCGCTTGACACCGCCTGAGGTGTCGGCGAGCGGCCGGACAAGCCGCGACCGTTGGCGGCAAGGCGCTCGATCAGCGCGTCTCCACCAACGACCGCGTGAGATAGACGATCGAGATGAACGCCTGGAACAGGCCCATCGGGTCGTCGCCGCGCAGCGCCACGGTGTGCGGGCCGGTCCGCGTCACATCACGGATCCACGTCGCCTGGCCGGCCATGTCCGGGGAGAGAAACTCGATCTCGATCGTTGCCGGCATCTCGATCGCCGGCGGTTCGACGCTCCGCCGCAGTGCCTCGGTCACACCGTCGCGAATGATCTCCCGCGCCGTCAGCGGGTGCTCGTGGCGCGCCGCGTACCGACTGATCGAGGTCTTGACCTGAATCGGCGCGATGCCTGGGCAGAACGGCGCGGCCTCCGGACCGACGTGTTGGTCGCCGCTGATCGCGACGATCGGCACTCGGAAATGTTGGGCGACCAGCGCGTTCAGCCCGGCCTCACCGGTCACCGTGCCGTTGATCGTGACGTTGGTGATGGCCCTCGGGTTGTAGGTGTGAGACAGCACGCCCGGTGTGGCCATCGCCGCGTGATAGCCGAGGAAGACGATGGCGTCGAATGACGCGTCGAGACCCTCCATCATGTACCAGGGTTTGAACCGCCCGGACAGGTACGCCGCACGGCCGGCGAGCGCTGCCGGCGGCAGGTTGCGCATCGCGGAGTGCGCGTCGTTGACCAGAATCTGCGTGGCGCCGGCGGCTACCGCGCCCTCGATCGCCGCGTTGACTTCGCCGACCAGCAGATCCCGGCCCAGCGCATAGTCGTCCCCGTCGGCGATGCATTGAGCCCAGTCAGCGATCCCGGCCACGCCTTCCATGTCCACGGACACGTAGATCTTCATGCGAGCGAGCGTCGCACACCGGCGCTCCGACGGTCACCCTCGTGATCGGCGTCGCGATGCGGGCTGCCGTTGCGTCGGGGTTGACAGCACCGCCGCCAAGATGCATAGTCAACTCAGTGGTTGATTAACCGTCAAGTTGATTACGAGCGAACCGAGGTTCCGATGGCGATCGAAGATCCGCTGAGCGTGACCTTTGCCGCGCTTGCGGATCCGACACGTCGCGCGATCCTCGCGCGCTTGGCTTCGGGAGAGGCGACGGTGAACGAGCTGGCGCGGCCGTTCGCGATGAGCCTCCAGGCGATCTCGAAGCACCTCAAGGTGCTCGAACGGGCCGGCCTGATCACGCGCGGTCGCGACGCGCAGTTTCGGCCGTGTCGGCTAGACGCGGCACCGCTCGTCGACGCCGGCGGCTGGATCGACGAGCACCGCAGGGCCTGGGAGGGTCGGTTCGACCGGATGGCCGAGCACCTGCGTGACCTGCAGTCCGGCGCCGCGGAACAGCAGTCCGGCGCCGCGGAACAGCGGCGCACCATCGAAGAGGAGGGCTCTACATCATGAACGACACCATCACCGGCGAGACCACCTTCACCGTCGAGCCGAACCGCCAGGAAATCACCATGAGTCGTGTCTTCGCCGCCCCGCGAGATCTGGTTTTCCGCGTGGCCACCGATCCGGAGCACGTCGCCCAGTGGTGGGGCCCGCGCGAATACGCGACGACGGTCGACAAGGCCGACGTACATCCGGGTGGGCAATGGCGGTATGTGCAACGGGATCAACACGGCAACGAGTTCGCGTTCCACGGCGTGTACCACGACGTCGTCGCGCCCGAGCGGGTCGTCGACACCTTCGAGTTCGAGGGCATGCCCGGTCACGTGCTGCTGGAGACGACGACGTACGAGACGGTCGACGGCGGCACTCGCATGACCACCACGTCGGTGTTCCAGTCGCAGGCCGATCGTGACGGCATGGTCGCGGCCGGCATGGAGTCGGGCGCACGGGAGAGCTGGGAGCGACTGGCCGAGCTGATCGAGAAGGCCTCCTGACACATGGCACGCCGGTCGATCCAGGTTCCGGCCGGCGGCATAGAGTCACCATGAGCGATGAGCGGGCCAGCAAGGGGAAGAGGCCCGCTCATCGCTTTCTCATGCGTGCCTCTTGCCGTGCCTCTCGCCGTGCGGCGCCGCCCTGCGCGGCGCCGTCTCACGTGGCGGCGCGGGCGATGTGTTCCGTCTCGGCGTCCGCTGGATCGGGTCGGCGCATCTGACGCCACGTCGGGAACACGAACGGCGCCAGCGTCGTCAGCAGATATGCCGCCCCAGAGATCGCGATTGCCAGCCGGACGTTGGTCGCGTCCGCGACCAGGCCGGCGAGCAGCGCCCCGAAGGGGATGCCAATCCACGCGCTGGCCCGGATCACGCCGAGCACGCGTGCCTGCATGTGCGGGGGGATCCGTTCGTAGGAGGTGGCGCCGATGACGGAGTTGAGCGATCCGCCGAAAATGTCGGCGACGAAGCTGACCGCGAGCACCGGCCACAGCGTCGACGCGATCGCGAGAATGAAGAACCGAGGCGCGCCACCGACGAGGTAGCCCACGCTGTACAGGCCGCGGCGCGACACACGCGGTCCGAGCCATGCGCCGGCGAGATTGCCGACGACGCTGCCAAGACCCATCGCGCCGCCGCGGATGCCAAGCGCCGCGGCGCTGTGCAGCTGCTCACGGACCCAGACCGGCAGCAGTACGGCGGACAGACCCTGGTCGAGCAGGTTCGTGACGGCCACCATGGCGACGATGCCGAGCAGCAACCGGTCGCGTCCGAGGAAACGCAGTCCGTCGGCGAGATCCCGGCCGTAACGGCGCAGGACGCCTGGCGCGTCCGGTGCGGCGATGGGCTTGTCGACGTCGGGTGCCGGAGTGACGTCGGCATCGATCCCGCGCACGCCGATGGCGACAACGATCGCGGCGACGGCGAACGTGATGGCGTCGACCAGCACGACGGTCGCCGAATTCGTGACCGTGACGAGCACGCCGGCCAGCGGCGCGCCGAGGAGGATCGCGGTGCGGTTGGCGCTGGCGTTCAGCCCCGCGGCACGTTCGAGCGGGATCTGGCCGGCTCGGGCGGTCGCCGGCACGAGCGCCATGTTCGCGCAGTCGGCGGCACCACGGACGGCTCCGGCGACCGCGACGAGTCCGATGAGCACACCGAGGGACAGCCCGCCGGTCGCATACATCAACGGGACGGCACCCACCGCCACGGCGGCGGTGAGGTTTCCCCAGACGTACGAGCGGCGGAGCCCGACCCGATCGACGACCGGACCGGCTAGCGCTTGCATCGTCACGTACGGCAGCATCTGCGCGAACGCCACGAGCCCGGTCTTGCCGGCGCTTCCGGTCGTGGTCAAGACGAGCCATGGCACCGCGAGCTCCGACATGGAGGTGCCGAGCATCGAGACCACGTACGCGCTTAGCAGTGCCGCAAACGGCGTCCGTCGCGCCCCGGCACCGCTGCCGGTCATCGCGCGTTCACCCCGTCGGCGTCGGTGGGCGGGTTCACCTCATCGTTCTCGTCGGACGGAACCGAGCCGACCGGCCGCGCTTCGTCGGGCAACAACTGGAACATGAAGATCGCGTCGACGGCGTCGGTTCGCTCGTCCGCTGGCGCGGACGGTTCCCGTCGATAGCGTTCGAGGAGCCGGTTGACGTCGGCGGACAGCGCGCGAGCCTCGTCGAGCGTCAGGCGGATCTGCATATCGCCGAAACCCCACGGCAGTGACGCCAACTGTTCGCCGCGGGCAATGAAACTGTCGACGTATCCGACCATCCGCGCGTAATGGTTGTCGACCACCATGCGCACGTACTGCTCGGCGACCTCGACCCCCTCCGCGTCCAACGGATCGTCGGGCGACCGGAGCGTGAACGCCGTCGTCCGGTAACGCGACCGCCACCAGCGGTCGCGCCCGTTGCCCCGGTCGCTGTCGTCGTCGATGAATCCCCGGTCGGCCAGGATCCTCAGGTGGTAGCTCGTGACGCCGCTCGATTGGCCGATGCGCCGGCCGAGCTGGCTCGCGGTGGCCGGACCCTCGTCCTGCAACAGCGTCAGCAGCCGCAGACGGATCGGGTGAACGAGACCGCGCAGGCGACGGGGCGTGAGCAGCGCGTCCCGCGCCGGGTCGAACCAGTGCGGCCAGCCCTCCGGCAAGGAGGCGCCCTCGATCGGCAGGTCGCGTTCCGGCCCGGCGCCATGTGCGATGGTCATGACCGCAACCTAAATCGCAGAGAAAAATTTGCAAAGAGTTCTCTGCAAAGAATATTTGGCAATCGTTTCCGAATTGCGGCGGACCGAGGTGGGAGAACGCCGTCCCGCTCTTGACGGCTCGCGTCAAGTACTTGACAATGTGTGTCAACCTGACGGAGGAGCAGTGATGGGCCTGCCGAGTCGCGCCGAGCTGACGGATCAGCTGATCCGGCTGGTCGACGTACGGCTCGTCGATCCGCTGGACGTGCTACTCGACGGACACGAGGCGGTGCGGTCCGCGCGAGCGGCGATCGCTGGTCGCGCCGGCATCTGGGCGTACCGACTCCTGAACGGCACCGATGCCGAGGCGGCCGGATTGATCGCGCGCTTCGTGGCCGGGCTCTATCCGGGCGACCGAGGATTCGATCCGCCGGCTGGATGGTGGGGCACCCCGCTCGGCCGGGTGGTCGTCTGGCGCGTCGGCTATCCGGGCGTCGAGGCGGTGTCGTACGCGACCGCCGGCGCCATGCTCGGCATCACCCGGCAGGGCGTGCACGATCTCGTACAGCGCGGCAAGCTGACCCGCCATCCGGACGGAGGAGTCGTGCCGGACTCAGTGCGCGCACGGTTCATCGCGACGTCCGTCACCGATCCGGCATCCACCCAGTCCACCGGTTCCACCCGTCCCACCGCCTCCAGCGGTTCCACCGCTTCCACCGCTTCCACCGCTTCCACCGGGCAACGCGCATCATCGGAGGGTCGCGCCCATGCATGACGTACTCATCACATCCGGCGATGTGCCAATCGCCGCCCGCGACTTCGGCGGCGACGGGCCCGGAATGGTGGTGTTGCATGGCGCCGGCGGCAACCTCGCCCATATGACGGGCCTCGCTCGCGCGCTGTCCCCGGCGTACCGGGTGATCGCCGTTGACCTGCGCGGACATGGACACTCCGGCGACGGGCAGTGGAACTGGACCGATGTGCTCGCGGACCTCGACGCCGTCGTCGCCGACCTTCGCCTCGGCTCGCCGGCGGTCGTCGGCATGTCGCTCGGCGGCATGGTGGCGACGCTGTGGGCCGACACTCATCCGGGCGGGCCGGGCGCGGTCAGTCTCGACGGCAACCCGACTCCGAGCCGTCCGGACCAGCTGACCGGGCTCGACACGGCGACCGCGGTCCGGGAACTCGACCGGCTGCGCTCCACGTTCGACAACATGGCGGCCACGCTGGCCGCGCCGATCGACGAGGACCAGATCACCGCGGCCCGGGCCGGTCA
>DASQPR010000151.1:0-5180 GCA_035643815.1 Micromonosporaceae bacterium
ACGGAGACCTCGAGGTCCGATCGGCCGAGCCGCGCATAGCGCATATGACTGTCCTACCCCATCGATCGATCTCCCGCTACGACCATGGCCCGTACGTGGGCCCCTCGTCATGGGCGCTGCCGCCGCCGGGACGAGCGCGGAGTGTCGGCGTACCCACGTATGGTTTTTGGTGTGACGACCTTGATCCGACCCGCCCCGACCCGCCCGCGTGCCGCGATCGGCGGCTTGCTGCGCAGCTGGCGTCAGACGCGGCGGGTCAGTCAGCTCGAGCTGTCCTCAGTGAGCGGGGTGTCGTCGCGGCACCTGAGCTTCATCGAAACCGGCCGCGCGAAGCCGAGTCGAGAGATGGTGCTGCGTCTCGCGGCCGAGTTGGACGTGCCGCTTCGGGAGCGCAATGCCCTGTTGCAGGCGGCCGGGTTCGCGCCGGAGTATTCGGAGACGGCGCTCGATGCGCCGGAGATGTCCCTCGTGTCGGACGCGATCGATACCGTCTTGCGCGGGCATCTCCCCTACCCCGCGCTAGTGCTCGACGGCCGCTGGAATCTGGTGCGCGGCAACGACGCCGTCGCCGTCTTCACGGCCGGACTGCCGGACCATCTTACCGGCCCGACCGCCAACACGATGCGCATCACCTTGCATCCCGATGGGCTCGCGCGGGATCTGGTCGACCACGCGCTCGTGCGGCGGCGATTCCTGCGTCGCATCCGGCGGCAGGCGGCGGCGACCGGCGACCCGGTGATCGCCGCGCTGGCCGACGAGTGCGAGGGCTATCCGCATCCGGGCGATATCGACGATCCGACCGAGGCGCCACCCGACGCCGACATCGTGATGCCGTTCCGGCTGCGCCGGGGTGAGCGCACGCTGAATCTGTTCAGCACGATTGCCACCTTTGGCACGGCGACCGACCTGACGGTCGCCGAGCTGTCGATCGAGACGTTCTTTCCGGCCGACGCCGAAACCGCGAGCTACCTCACTGCCATGGCACCGGCGGCCGCTTGAGCCTCGGCGGTCACACCGCGGCGTCCTGAGTTGTTCTTGCAGCTCAGTGCGTCTTCATTACCTCTGTGGTAATCGACAGGCTCGCTGACCTGCGGTGATGCTTCGACCATGACCACGAACGACACAATTGACGTCACCACCGCGCCGGTCGGGATCGCGCCGGCGGCACACCGCACGCCCGAGTGGGCCACCCTGCTCGTGATCCTGGCTGGAACGTTCATGATCACGCTGGACTTCTTCATCGTGAACGTGGCGATCCCGACAATGCAGCGGGATCTGGACGCAAGCGCAAGCGAGATCCAATGGACCGTCGCCGGCTACGGACTGGCCATCGCGGCCGGGGTGATCACCGCCGGACGGCTCGGCGACCTCTATGGCCGGCGGCGCATGTACGCGGTCGGCCTCGCCGTCTTTACGCTCGCGTCGCTCGCCTGCGGGCTCGCCGCGACGGCTCCGGAACTCGTTGCGGCGCGCGTGGCACAGGGCATCGCCGCCGCACTCCTCACCCCACAGGTGCTGGCGATCGCCAGTACGGCGTTCACCGGCCGCGCACTGACCCGCGCCTTCACCGCGTACGGACTCACGATGGGCATCGCCGCCGTCTTCGGTCAGCTGATCGGCGGTCTGCTGATCCAGGCCGACGTGTTCGGCCTCGGCTGGCGTACGTGCTTCCTCATCAACCTGCCGATCGGCATCGCCGCGCTCGCGCTGACCCGGCGTACCGTGCCAGGCTCGGCCGGGACTCACACGGCACGGCTCGATCTGATCGGGATGGTCACCGTGACATCGGCCCTCGTCGCGATCGTTATGCCGATGATCGAGGGCCAGTCGCTCGGCTGGCCGTCGTGGACGTACGCGAGTTTTGCTCTCGGCGCCGTACTCGCCGTCGGGTACGTCGTCTATCAGCGCATGTTGACGCGTCGCGGCGACGCACCGCTTATCGACCTGTCGATGTTCTCCTCGCGCGGGTTCGCCGTCGGGATCGGCACCCAACTCGTGTTCTGGACCGGTCAAGCCTCGTTCTTCCTGGTGTTCGCGATCTATCTGCAGGAGGGTCGTGGATTGTCGGCGCTCGCGTCCGGCGTCGTGTTCACCGCGATCGGTGCCGGCTACCTCGTCACGTCGATCAACGCTGGTCGGTTCGCGGCACGGCTGGGACGCCAGTCGGTCGCTCTCGGCACGCTGCTCATGGCGATCGGTCTCGTCGGCATGATCGTGACGGTGCACGCCATCGGCACCACCGGGGCCATCGAGTGGTTGATTCCGTCGCTCTTCCTGGACGGCGTCGGGATGGGCATCGCGCTGTCGCCGCTCGCCTCGATCGCGTTGTCGTACGTTCCGGCGCGCTACGCCGGAGCCGGCGCCGGCGTCCTGTCGACCGCGATGCAGGTCGGCGGCGCGGTCGGCATCGCCGTGATCGGGATCGTGTTCTATCGCGCCGTCGACGGCGGACGCGGCATCCCGAGCGCGTTCGCGACCGGCCTTGAGTTCCTCGTGATTGTCGAGGTCGCGGTCGCGGTCCTCATCCAGTTCCTACCCCGTCCGTCCGCCACGTCGGACGCCACGTCGGACGTCGCGTCGGACGTCGCGTCGGATGTCGCGGGATAGTCGCCCGAGCGGTCGCTTGCAATTGCACGGAACATGGCCGGGTCGCGCGGCGCTGGACCGGCGAACTTCCGTACAGCCGTGCGGCGCCGTTCGGTCTGCATGGCGGACAGGCTCGGTCGTCCAGGGCGGACAGGCTCGGTCGTCCAGGGTGGACAGGAGAGTGAGCCGAGAGCGGAATCAGCGCACGGCGCAAACGGCTAGCCCGTCTGCGGCGTGCGCTGCCACTCTCGGTCGCATGACGACGAGCGAGCCAACCGCAACGAACGAGCCACCGGCCGAGTCATCGAACGCGGCAGTCAGCAAACGCGGGCCGCATGCTCTTCGGCGTACGAGATTAGAAGCAGTTCGTCACGTCCAGAGGCGTACGAGCGCGGTCGTGACGCAGGCGAGCGTGACGACGACGAGGAACGGCGCCCGCAACACGATCGCGATGACGGCCGCACCCAGCCCGGCCGCTCGCGCGTCCAGGACGAGGCGATGGCCGGTGGTGAACGTCTGGATCACGACCAGCGCCATCAGCATCGCGATGGGCAGCAGCGCGGCGATCCGCCGTACCCGGGGGTTTTCTAACACCCGGCGCGGCACGGACAGACCGGCGAGCTTCAGCAGATAGCAGGCGAGCGATCCGGCAAGAACCGCGACCCAGGTCATGCCGGTTCGCCGCTCGGTTCGCCCGCTCGATCGGCGAGCTCCGGGCCGGGTCCACGCCACAGCCCAGCGACAATTGCCACGACCGCGGCCAGCAGGACGGGAACGCCGGCCGGAACGAACGGGGCGGCGACAAGCGCGACCGCCGCGGCGCCGAGCGCGATGGCCCACGGCTCGCGGCCACGCATCCGGGGTGCCAGCAGGGCAGCGAACGCGGCCGGTGCCGCGGCATCCAGGCCAAGCACCTTGGGATCCGCGATGAGCCC
Organism: Micromonosporaceae bacterium; assembly: GCA_035643815.1. Taxonomy (GTDB): domain Bacteria; phylum Actinomycetota; class Actinomycetes; order Mycobacteriales; family Micromonosporaceae; genus DASQPR01. The sequence continues at coordinate 3,522 of DASQPR010000151.1, forward strand.
GGCACCGACCGCGCCAAGCAACGTTGCGATGTTCCACAAGACGAACACGGCGATCCCGGTGGCCCAGAACCCGAGGCGCCCGGCCGGCTCCGTGGCCTGGGTGGTGGCCACCGCTGTGCTCTCGTCGATGACGAGATGGGCCGCGGCTGCTCGTCGCCAGCCGCTCACTCGGAGCAGGTTGGCCAGGCGGAGTCCGTAGAACGAATTGCGTGAGCCGAGCAGCGCTGCTGTGCCGGCCGCCGCTGGCACGCCACCGCCAGCGGCGAGGATACCGACAAGCGCGAATTGCGAGCCGCCGCTGAACATGAACAGGGACAACACACAGGTCTGAGCGACGTTCAGGCCGGAGGCGACACCGATCGCGCCAAACGAGACGCCGTACGCGCCGGTGGCTACACCGACGCCCATCGCCGCCCGAAATACGGCCGCCCGTTCAGGCGTGCCGCGCGGCGGAAACCGCACAACGCCCGATGGCCGGTCGGCCCCCGTGTCGTTGGTCATGATCGCAGCGTAGGTGCCGCGTCGAGCGTAAATTCGGCGGCATGAGCGTCGCGCACATGGTGGGCTTCGGGTTCAAGCAGGCGTGGCTCGCTCTTCGCGACCCGGTCGAGGACACCGGTGAGATCTGTGCCGCGCTCGGTGCGAACGACCTCGGCACCGTCGACTGGCAGCAGGGCATCGATCTCGCGTATCTCACCGACAACCGCATCGCGGTCACGCCGCAGTTGGCCGACGCGGCCGGGGGCTTGTGGACGCTGGTCGTCGGCCGATTGTTCTTCGCCGATGCCGGCACGCCGGACATTGGGGAACTGTCCGGTCGACTCGGCACCGAGGTCCAGTTCTTCGCCACGCACCGGGTCGTCGAGGCACACTTCTGGGAACGCGCCGTCGCGGGCAAGCTCGTCCGCTCGTTCCGCTACGTCGGCGAGACCGGCGAAATCACCCGTTGGTACGGCGAACCAGACGCGACCGAGCTCGCGATCGGACTGCCGCCCACATACGACACCGACGCCGAACCCGAGGACCAGCCGAGCATCGTCGTCGACGAGGATGACGTGATGACTGTCGCCGCCGCGTGGAGTTTGGATCCGACGAAACTCGACGGCCGGCCCGCACCAGGCCCGATCCACGTCGCCGCCCGTTGAGCCGTCCGTTGAGCCTCCCGTTGCGCCGCCCGGGTGAAACGCCCGGTAACCGCCCTGGCGAACCGGTGCCCGAAGCCGCAGTGAGCGGATCCGCATGATTGAGCGTGGCGAGATCGTCGCCGTCGTATACGGGTACGTCGAGCGGCACCCGGACGAGCGCGAGCACCTTCGGCCGCTGTTGGAGCAGCTCGACGCCGGCGTTTCGATCACCGACCGGTCGGCGTACCCGGGGCATCTGACGTGTTCGGCGCTGGTGGTCGACGACGAAGGCCGCATGCTGCGCATCTGGCACAACGTCTTCGGCAAGTGGTTGCAGCCGGGCGGCCATCTGGAGCCGACCGACGCCAATCTCGTCGGCGCATCGTTGCGCGAACTCGCCGAGGAGACCGGCGTGGTGCTCCACGCGACCACGCTGCTCGGAATCGATCCCAGCCCGGCTGGCCCGCTCGACATCGACGTGCACGCGATCCCGGCGAACCGGAACAAAGGTGAGCCGAAGCATTATCACTTCGAT
>DASQPR010000152.1:0-4812 GCA_035643815.1 Micromonosporaceae bacterium
CCAGCCTCGGTGGTGGCCGGGGCACCGGGCTCCCGGGCGGGCCGGGTGGACCGGTCAACCTGCCGTCGGCCGGCGGCCCGCAACCGGATCCGAGCCGAGCATCAGTGACGGTCGCGACGTACGACACCTACGCCGAAGCACAACGTGCCGTCGACTATCTCAGCGACAACAAGTTCCCCGTGGAGCACACGGCCATCGTCGGCACGGACCTGCGGCTGGTGGAGAACGTGACCGGCCGGCTCACCATCGCGCGCGCCGCCGTCGCGGGCCTCGCCAGCGGCGCGTGGTTCGGCCTGTTCTTCGGCTTGATCATCGGCATCTTCACCAACTCCAACTGGTTCGGCGTCATCATCACCACGGTGCTTATCGGCGCCGCGTGGGGCGCGATCTTCGGTGCGATCGCGCACGCCGCGACCGGCGGTCGACGCGACTTCACCTCACGCAGCACGCTCCAGGCGCGGCAGTACGCGGTGACGGTCGGCCCCGAGCGGGCCGACGAGGCGCGGCACTTGCTCGTGCAGATGAACTGGCGGGCCAGCGGCGCGCAGTAGCGCGAGCAATACGGGTCAGTTGGCGGCGAGCGCCGGAATGATGTGCTCGCCGTACGCGTCGAGAGTGTGCTGCTTGTCGTCGTGCTGCAGGTAGAGGGCGAACTGGTCGACTCCGAGCTCCCGCAGCTCACGCAGGCGCTGTAGATGGGCGTCAACTGGTCCGAGCACGCAGAACCGGTCGACGACCTCGTCCGGCACGAAGTCCGCGTGCGGATTGCCGGCCCGGCCATGTGATGCGTAGTCATAGCCCTGACGTCCGGCGATGTATTCGGTCAGCACAGCCGGCACCCCGCCGCCGGCACCGTAGCGCCGCACGATGTCGGCGACGTGATTGCCGACCATGCCACCGAACCAGCGCGTCTGATCCCGCTGGTGGTCCAGGTCGTCACCTACGTACGCCGGTGCGGCCACGCAGAACTTCAGCGCGGCCGGATCGCGGCCGGCTCGTTCCGCCGCCGACCGTACGGCACCGATCATCCACGCCGCGATGTCCGGGTCGGCCAGCTGCAGGATGTAGCCGTCGCCGACCTCGCCCGCCACCTCGAGTGCTTTCGGCCCGTACGCGGCGACCCAGACGTCGAGCCGGCCGTCGGTGACCCACGGAAACCGCAGCTCCCGCCCGTTGCGTTCGATCGATCCTCCGTTTGCGAGCGACCGGATGACCTCGATGCACTCGCGCATCTCGGTGAGACTCGTCGGTGGGATGCCGAGCGTACGCAGTGCCGAGTCGCCGCGACCGATGCCGCAGATCGTACGGTTGCCGTACATGTCGTTGAGCGTCGCGAACAGCGAGGCCGTCACCGTCGAGTCTCGAGTGCCCGGATTCGTGACCATCGGCCCGACGACCACTGACGACGTGTTCGCGAGGATCTGGCTGTACACGACGAACGGCTCCTGCCACAGCAGGTGCGAGTCGAACGTCCACACGTGTGAGAAGCCGGCCGCTTCGGCCCGCCGGGCCAACTCGATCACGTCGGAGGCCGGCGGATCGAGCTGGAACACAACACCTACATCCATGCCGCCAGCCTCAGCGCAGGTAACCGGACAGTCCGCGGCGGAGGAATTGTCCCCGCCCCTTGCGTCCGTGGAAGGAGCCGTCCTGGACGACGATCTCGCCCCGGGACAGCACGGTGTCGACGCGTCCGGAGATCTGATAGCCCTCCCAGGCGGAGTGATCCATGTTCATGTGATGAGTCGAGGCGCTGATCGTGGTGCGACCGGCCGGATCGTAGAGCACGATGTCGGCGTCCGAACCGGGAGCGATCACGCCCTTGCGCGGATAGAGCCCGAACATCCGCGCCGGCGTTGTGGCGATCGTCTCGACCCAACGTTCGAGCGATAGCTTGCCATCGGCGACGCCCTGATAGACGAGGTCGACCCGGTGCTCGACGGTGCCGATCCCGTTGGGGATCTTGGAGAAGTCGCCGATGCCGAGCTCCTTCTGCTCCTTCATGCAGAACGGGCAGTGGTCGGTCGACACGATGGCCAGATCGTTGGTCCGCAGGCCCCGCCACAGGTCGGCGCGGTGGCTGGCGTGCTTGCTGCGCAGCGGCGGCGACGCCACCCACTTCGCGCCCTCGAACCCGGGTGCGCCGAGCTGGTCCTCAAGCGTCAGGTAGAGATATTGCGGGCACGTCTCAGCGAACACGTTGCGGCCGGCGTCCCGTGCCGCCGCCACGTGTTCGAGCGCGCCACTGGCCGACAGGTGCACGAAGTAGAGAGGGCAGTCCTGCGCGACGTCGGCGAGCACGATCGCGCGGTGGGTCGCCTCTGCCTCCAGCTCGGGCGGCCTGGTCACGCCGTGATAGACGGGATCGGTGTGACCGCGCTCGAGCGCCTGCCGAACCAGCACGTCGATCGCGATGCCATTCTCGGCATGCATCATGATCAGGGCGCCGTTCTCGCGCGCCCGCTGCATCGCGCGCAGGATCTGACCGTCGTCGCTGTAGAACACCCCCGGGTACGCCATGAACAGCTTGAAGCTGGTGATCCCCTCATCCGCGACAAGCTGGTCCATCGCCTTGAGCGCGTCCTCGTCGACGCCGCCCAGGATCATGTGGAAGGCATAGTCGATAAAGCACTCGCCGTCGGCCTTGGCGTGCCAGGCGGCCAGGCCGTCCTGGACAACCTCGCCGGTCCGCTGCACTGCGAAGTCGATGATCGTGGTGGTGCCACCGAACGCGGCCGCCCGCGTGCCGGTCTCGAACGTGTCGCTCGCGAACGTGCCGCCGAAGGGCAACTGCATGTGCGTGTGTACGTCGATCCCGCCGGGGATCACGTACTTGCCTGTTGCGTCGAGGGTCACGTCCACCGGGGCGGTCCACGTCCCCGGCGCTACGACGGCGGCGATCGTCTCGCCATCCACCACGACATCGGCCGGTGTGCGGCCGGTCGGGCCGACGACCGTGCCTCCGGAGATCAGCGTCGTCACGGCTTCACCAGGCTGTCGTACTGGTCGGGACGGCGGTCGCGGTAGAAGGCCCAGCGGTCGCGCACCTCGGCCAGCAGGTCCAGATCGAGGTCGCGAACGATCAGCTCGGGCTGGTACGCGTCACCCACCTCGCCGACGAACTTCCCTTCTGGGTCGACGAAGTACGACGTCCCGTAGAAGTCGTCGTCGCCGATGTCGCTTTCGATGCCGACCCGGTTGATCGCGCCGATGAAGTATTCATTGGCGACGGCGGCGGCCGGCTGTTCGAGCTTCCAGAGGTAGGAAGACAGGCCGCGGCTGGTCGCAGACGGGTTGAAGACGACCTGCGCCCCGCCGAGGCCGAGCGCTCGCCAGCCCTCGGGGAAGTGTCGGTCGTAGCAGATGTAGACGCCAACCTTCCCGACCGCCGTGTCGAACACTGGGTAACCGAGGTTTCCGGGGCGGAAGTAGAACTTCTCCCAGAATCCCTTCACCTGCGGTATGTGCGTCTTGCGGAACTTGCCGAGGTATGTGCCGTCCGCGTCGAGTACGGCCGCCGTGTTGTAGAGCACGCCCGGCTGCTCCTGCTCGTACATCGGAAGCACCATGACGAGGCCGAGCTGGGCCGCGAGGGCGCTGAACCGCTCGACCGTCGGGCCGGGAATCGACTCGGCATACGCGTAATACTGCGGATCCTGCACCTGGCAAAAGTACGGTCCGTAGAAAAGCTCCTGGAAGCAGATCACCTTCGCGCCGTCGGCGGCCGCCTGGCGGGCGTACTCCTCGTGTGCTTTGATCATCGATTCCTTGTCGCCGGTCCAACTGGTCTGCACCAGGGCGGCGCGAATCACGTTTGCCATCGTGGCCCTCTTCCCGAAGCTATCGGCGCCATCGCTGGCGTTGTCGCAGGGTTGTCGATCGGTACAGACTATGAGCCCGGCGCCGGAAGGGGTACCGCCTCAGGCGAATTCCGTTCGTGCCGTTCGTCGCCGCCTGCCCGGCCCGCGGGCGGCGGATTCATCGGCATCTCGCTCGCTCGATCGCGCCAGTCCCGGCGAGGCCGTATCACGGCAAGCACCACATGGCGCCATGCCGAGGCCAATGGCCTGGCCGCGCGCAGTGATCAACTCCGGCTCCGCCCGGATATCCCGGGGTCGCATGGTAATGTTGATCTTTGTCGGCCTGCCGTCTGTGCTTTTCCTAACACTGCGTGATCGGGCCGTGTCGCGCGGGAGTGCCGTCGCGGCCGGCGGTCGGCCTCCGTCGCCGCTCCCGCTGGGCCACGCCATCCGGCCGATCTCGATGTTGGCGCCGCCGACCAGGCTTCGAAATCCTCTGACATGGGAATCCGGTCGTGTCGAGCGGTTATGGGCAAGGACGCATATCGAAAGAGGATCACAATGACGACCAGCGATCCCGTGCTGTACCCGATCCCACAGACCCAAGCGGAGTCGATCCGCCAGGACGCTGCGCGTGCGAGGCTGGATCTGGCCGAGACTATCGAGGCCCTGGCCGCCCGCCTCAACGTGCGGCGCCAGATCGTTCGCAAGATCAGCTCAGCGGGCCGACGAACCGCGCCCGCCTGGGCCGTCGGCGCCGGCGCCGCATCGGTGGCGATCGTCGCCGGGCTGGTCCGCCCGGGCGCTCGGATCACCGATCGGCTTCCGTGGGCCGCGGGCGGTGTCGCGGCTGTGACGGGCGCCGTCGCGTACGTCGCGGTCGATCGCCGCACCGGTCCGAACCGGCAGAGTCGGCGCGGACGGCGCGCGGAAGTTATCGCGTCGGCATCACCGGCGGTCGTGACCGCAGCGGCGCCGCGACGACCGGACGTGCTGGCAACGAGATGGGCCC
>DASQPR010000153.1:0-3288 GCA_035643815.1 Micromonosporaceae bacterium
CGAAACCGTTGGCGCCCAAGGCGATGCGATGACCGGAGTGCCGACCGGCTTCACCGATCTCGACCGTTTGCTCAATGGTCTGCACCCAGGACAGCTCATCATCGTGGCCGGCCGACCGGGTCTCGGCAAGTCGACGGCGGCGATGGACTTCGCCCGCACTGCGTCGGTCCGGCACAACCTGGCCAGCGCGATCTTCTCGCTCGAGATGAGCAAGGTCGAGATCGTGACCCGCCTGCTGTCGGCCGAGGCACGCGTGCCGCTGCATACGCTGCGGTCCGGTCAGCTGTCCGACGACGACTGGACGAAGCTGGCCCGCCGGATGGGCGAGATCAGCGAGGCGCCGCTGTATGTGGACGACACGCCGAACATGAACCTGATGGAAATCCGCGCGAAGGCGCGCCGGTTGCGCCAGCGGAACGATCTCAAACTGGTCATCGTCGACTACCTGCAGCTGATGACGTCACCCAAACGCGTCGAGAGTCGTCAGCAGGAGGTCGCCGAGCTGTCCCGCGGCCTGAAGCTGCTGGCCAAGGAGATCGAGTGCCCGGTCATCGCGGTGAGCCAGCTGAACCGGGGGCCCGAGCAGCGTACGGACAAGCGACCTCAACTATCCGACCTGCGCGAGAGCGGCTCGATCGAACAGGACGCTGACGTGGTGATCCTCCTGCATCGTGACGACTACTACGACAAGGAATCGCCGCGCGCCGGCGAGGCTGACTTCATCGTTGCCAAGCACCGCAACGGCCCGACCGACACGGTGACGGTGGCCGCACAGCTACACCTGTCGCGGTTCGTCGACATGGCCATCGTCTAGCCGCCACCGCCGCTGCCGGCCAAACGCCCCGTCACCCGCGCGCCTTGGCGCGATGAGCCACGACGCCGCGCAGGTCAGGCGCGGGCCCGTGCCGCCACCAACAGAGCCATCACTTCGTCGTCGCCGACCTGGCCGAAGCGCTCGTAGTAGCGGCTGACCGCATCGAAGAGGCGGGGCACGATCGGGCACACGACGTCGTCGGCGACAAGGCGAAGGTCGGTGACCGCCCGTGCGGCGCCGACCGGGACGGCGATCACCACGCGCGCAGCTCGCAGTTCGCGCGCCAATGCGACCGCGGCCTGTGCCGTGGCCCCGGTCGCGAGGCCGTCATCGACCAAGATCGCGGTCTCGCCGGTGAGGTCGAGTGGCGGCCGGCCGTGGCGGTACGCCGAGACCTGCCGATCGACCTCGATTCGGGCGCTCGCCGCGATCGCGTCGGCCTCATCGGGCGCGAGGTGTGACTCCGCCTCGACGGCCCGGATGTCGACACCGTACGGACCGATCGCACCGAACGCGACCTCAGGTGCCCAGGGCAGGCCAAGCTTGCGGATCACGAGAACGTCGAGTGGGCGGCGGAGTTCCTGCGCGATCGGTGCGGCGACCTTCACGCCACCACGCGCGATCCCGAGCACCCGGACGGGCGGACCGGTCCGGTACGCGGTGAGGAGCCGCGCCAGGGCCAGCCCGGCGTCGGCCCGATCGACATATCGCACCCCTCCTTGATACGCCGCCAGTGGATGGCTGCAAGACTGGCCCGCATGATTGGCCCCGGGGCGACGGCGACGGCGACGGCGGGCGCGGCGTCCGGTCGATTCGGCCGCGCGGTGGCGGCCATCAACCACGCTCGCGGCGGCTTGCCCGTCGACATCGTGCTCTATGGTGCCGGGGCGCTCTTCGCGGGCTTGACCGCGGCCAACGCAAGCCTTCCGCCACATCGCGCCTGGGGCCACATCGCGGTGTGGGGCTACGCGGCCGCCACGGCGGTCGCGGTCCTGCAGGCCGTCGCCGTGAGCCGCCGCCGTTTCGCTGGTACGTCTGCCCGCGCGCTCGTCACCGCGGTCACGTTCGTGGCGACCGCGGTGCTACCGATGATGGTCGAGGCGGTACAGCGGGCGGGCGGTCGGCTCGACCGGGCCCAGGAGGAGGTCGGCGTCGTCGAGTCCGGCGGGGTACGGCTGTGGCACACCGGCACGCCGTACCTGTCGCATGACGCGATCGCGGCACTGCCGCCGGACCTGCGGCTGGACGCCTACCTGCCGTACCAACCGGTCATGGCCCTCTTCGGTCTGCCACGGGCGATCGGCCACGCTGCCTGGTGGGCCGATGCCCGGGTCTGGTTCACGGTGACCCTGATCGTCACGGTCGCGTGTGCGGTCCGCCTGCTGCGCCGGGGCGATCGTCGCGGACCGGGCAGCGACCGTACGTTCGCTGGTCACGATCGCACCGACGATGTACGGGACGCCGCGCTTGTCCGCGCCGTACAGGCGGCATTGGTGTTCCCGATCTGCGCGCTGACGATCGCGACCGGGGGTGACGATCTGCCGGTGCTCGGCTTGACGCTTCTGGCTCTCGCGTTCGCCGCGCGCGGTCGCCACACCGCCGCCGGAGTGACTATCGGCGTCGCCGGCGCCTTGAAGCTCCTCGCTTGGCCGGTCGCGCTGATTCTCATCGCGCTCGCGGCATCCGATGGATGGCGCCGCCGACGCCCCCAGCCGCCGAGGCCGGTTGACCAGCCCCGATCGCTGTTGAGCGCGGCCGACTGGCCAACGGCACTGCGGTGTGCCGCCGGCGCGATCGGCATCCCGGTGATCGTGTTGATCCCACCGTTCATCGTCAATCCAGGCTCGGCGATCGAAAACGTCGTCCGATTCCCGCTCGGACACGGTCTGGTGAAAAGTCCCGCCGCCTCGCCGTTTCCGGGGCACTTGATCGCGGACAACGTCTCGGGCGGGTCGACGATCGCGACGGTGCTGCTGATCCTCGCGGCGCTAGCGATCGCTGTGTGGCTCGTCTGGCGGCCGCCGATCGATGCCGGGGCGGGGGCCGCGATCGCAGCCTGGAGCCTGATCGCCGCGATCGCGCTGATCCCGTCGACGCGCTTCGGTTATCTGTTGTATCCGGTGGCGTACGCATGTTGGATTCCGGCGCTGCGACGGCCGACGTCAACCGTATCGACGGGTCCACATCCGACGGCGGCCGAAGTGGTGGCGGCCGATCCGGTCGTCTAGTTGAGTTCGTTGCGCCAGACGTCGCCCGGCCGCCGGCTCGATGGCAAGCGGATCACCTCGCCGCCGTGCATCGGAGCAACGAACCGGCCCGGGACGCCCTCATGGCCGCGGCGGAGACGCGAGATCAGCCGCTGCGCTGGCACCGGGCGTGAGAAGAGGTGACCCTGACCGGCGTCGCAACCGAGACTCCACAGCCGCTCGCGCTGTTCGGCGCTCTCGATGCCCTCCGCGACCACCAGGATGCCC
>DASQPR010000154.1:0-2698 GCA_035643815.1 Micromonosporaceae bacterium
CGCGCCGGGACGTGACGCGCCGGCACATGACGCGCCGGGATGTGACGCGCGCAGACGTGCCGCGCCGGGACGTGCCGCGCCGGGACATGACGCGCCCAGTTCACAGTCAGCAACCCAAGTGGTCTACTGGCTCCAGATCGCCCGTCCGGTACGGCCAACCCGTCGGGCGCGCGATATCGGGCGGGGCGACGGCGACGCGGAGGTCGGCCATGCGTGACAACTGGAGACCGAATGCTATCCCGGACGTCGGCTCACCGGTCGCTGCATCCGTCGATGAGCTGCTCGCCGGCGCCTCGTCACGCGGACCCATGGACAAGCATGTGGATTCGCTGTCCGGTTCGGCGTTCGAGCGCGTGGTGATCGGCGGTCGGCCTTACATCGTCAAACACATCGGGTACGACCTCGACTGGCTCGCCCGGGCACTCGGCGATCGGGACTGCTTCGCGTTGACCATGTGGCGCACCGGATTGCTGCATGCCCTGCCTCCGGCGATCGATCATGCGATCGTCGGCGTGGCGTACGCTCCGGCGACCGGCCACGTCGCGATGCTGATGCATGACATCGGGCGGTGGCTCGTGCCCGCCGGCTCGGATGCAGTACCGCTCACGATGCATCGACAGTTCCTTGAACACATGGCCGAGTTGCACGCGCGGTTTTGGGACTTCCCCGGCGTACCCGGGCTGCTCGATCCCGGTGCGCGCTACGCGGCACTCACGCCCGCGACCGGCGAGCGCGAGGCGGCCGCGGGTCACGGCGATCCTGTACCGCGCGCGCTCGGTGGCGGCTGGGCGGCACTGCACGCCGCCGCGCCGATGGCGCATGATCTTGCGCTAGCGTTGGCCACCGATCCCACGCCGTTGGTCGCGGCTTTCGCCGAGACGCCGGTGACGCTGATCCACGGCGACTGGAAGTTCGGCAATCTCGGCTCGCACCCGGATGGGCGCACGATCTTGCTCGACTGGGGCTGGCCGGGCCGGGCCGCACCACTGGCCGACCTGGCCTGGTATCTCGCCGTGAACTGCGACCGACTGCCCGAGTCGAAGGAGCACACGATCGCGGCCTACCGCCATGCGCTGGAGGCGCTGGGCATCGACACGTCCGGTTGGTGGGATCGGCAACTCGGCCTCGCCCTCGTCGGCGGATTCCTGCAACTCGGCTGGTCAAAGACGGGCAACGCAGCCGAACTCGCATGGTGGGTGGACCGTATCGTGCCGATCGCCGCGGGGCTCACGCGGTGATGGTGGACGGTAGCCTTTCGCCATGAGCGATCCGGACTGCATCTTCTGCAAGATCGTCGCAGGCGACATTCCGTCGACGCGGGTCGACGAGGACGATCGAACATTGGCGTTCATGGACATCGGCCCGGCAACGCGCGGGCACGTCCTGGTCATCCCCAAGCGGCACCACCGCGATCTGCTCGCGATCGACGAGGCGGACCTCATCGCGTGCACGCTGATGTCCCAGCGCGTCGCCCGTCGCGTCCTCGAACGGCTCGGTGCGGACGGTGTCAACCTGCTCAACAGCTGCGGTGCGGCGGCGTGGCAGACCGTGTTCCATTTTCACCTTCACGTGATCCCGCGCTACCTCGACGATCCGGTCCGCGATGCGTTGAAGCTGCCTTGGATCCCGGCCGCCGGCGACGCCGACGACATTGCTGCGGCCGCGGCGGAACTTACTGCCTGACCGGTCAGTCCGTCGTCGCCGCGAGCCAACGACATCGCCGGTAGCCAACGACATCGCCGCGAGCAGACCGCATCGCGCGGCGCCGCGGAACTCACTGCCTGACCGGTCGGTCCGTCGTCGCCGGGAGCCGACGACGTTGCTGCGAGCCGACGACATCGCTGCGAGCCGCGGCGGAGCTTACTGCCTGACCGGTCGGTCCGTCGTCGCGGCGTCGCTGTTGGCGAGCAAGTCCGGAACCCTGGCCGAGTCGCCGGCGGTCTGGCCGGTCGGAAACGCCGGTACGGGACCGCGAGCGGTCAACGTGACGGCCGCGCCGGCGGCGACATGGCCGGCGCCGCTGATCCGTACCCGCAGCGGCGTGCCGCCGTCGGTCGGCCGTACGAGCATGATCGTGTCGTGGCCGAAGTAGTGGATCTCCTGCACGTGCCCGGCGACGCCAGCCGCCGCGGACCTGGCGCCGGCCGAGTTGTGACCAACCGCGACGTAGATCTGTTCCGGCCGCACGACCGCCACCGCCGGTCGTTCGGCGGTCCCGTTGACGTCGCCGCCGGCCAAGGGCGATCCGCTCTGAATCGCGAGCACGCCGAGTGCGGTGTGCAGACGGCCGTCGTGGACGCGACCGGGCACGAGGTTCGCCTCACCGAGAAATCCGGCCAGGTCGACGTCGGCCGGCCGGTCGTAGAGTTGTTGCGGCGCCCCGATCTGGGCGATGACGCCGTTGCGTAGCACCGCGACGCGGTCGGCCATCGAGAGTGCTTCGTCCTGGTCGTGTGTGACCAGCAACGCGGTCGCGCCGGCCGTGCGCAGCGCCGTCACGACGTCGGCTCGTACGCTCGCCCGCAGCGCCGCGTCGAGCGAGGAGAACGGCTCGTCGAGCAGCACGATGGCCGGATTGATGGCGAGCGCCCGGGCGAGCGCGACCCGTTGCTGCTGACCGCCCGAGAGTTGGTGCGGATAGCGATGGCCGAGGTCGCCCAGCCCAACGAGCTCCAACAGCTCGCGCACCCGCCCGCCA
>DASQPR010000155.1:0-2419 GCA_035643815.1 Micromonosporaceae bacterium
GCATCGGCGTCGCCGTCACCGGTGCACTCGCGGCCACCGGCGCCGACATAGCGGTGTCCGGGCGCGCGGTGCTCGGCGATCTCCTCGCCCTCGCCGGCGGGTTGGCCGCCGCCGTCTATACCGCGTTCGGCGAACGAGCGCGTACGGCGACTAGCACGGTCACATACACGACGATCTGCTATGGCGTGTGCGCCATGTTGCTCGGTGCCGTCTGCCTCGCCTTCCACGTCCGCCTGTCCGGGTATCCGGCCACGACTTGGCTTGCGATCGCGGGGCTCGTATTCGGAGCCCAGTTGCTCGGCCATTCGATGTTCAACTACGCCCTGCACCGCGTTACGGCCACGACTGTTTCGGTGCTGATCCTGCTCGAAGTCCCGGGCGCGGCTCTGCTCGCGTGGCTGTGGCTGGGGCAGGCGCCGTCGGCCGGCTCCTGGCCCGGTCTCGCGTTGCTGCCGATCGGCGTCGCGATCGTCGTGGTGGGCGGCCGCCGCGAGGCCGCCAAACGACCGGGTGAAGCGGCCGGGGCTCCCGACCGTTCCGCCGAAGGGCTCGTCCCAGCCGCGGACGCGAGCGCCGGTCCGGACCCGCAACCACCGCGAAGCTGAAGCCTTGAAGCCCCGAAGCCCTGAAGCCCCGAAGTTAAAGTCCCACGGCGGCCTCGCTGGCCGACCAGAGGGCAGTCGCGACGGCCGGGTCCGACGCGGTCCGGGACGGCGTGCGGCGCTTGCGATCCTGGTAGTAACCGCCGTTCTCGAGTTCGGCGAGCGGCGCACCGGCCAGCCAGACCAGGGTGTCGGCGCCCTCCGCGGGCGTGCGCAGGCCCGGCATCAGCTTGTAGAAGGTGGACACCACGAGGCTCTGCCGGCCGAAGCGTGTCCGCACGACGCCCGGGTGATAGCTGAACGAACTGATGTCCGGCCAGCGCCGGGCCGCCTCGGCGGCGAACAGGATGGTGGCCTGCTTCGATGCCCCGTAGACCGGGAAGGTCAGGTAGCGCCCGGGTGAGTTGAGGTTCGTCGGGTCGAGATGGCCGAGGCGATGCGCGTCGGACGAGGTGTGCACGACCCGTCCACCGACGATCCGGTCGTGCAGCAGGTTCGTGAGCAGGAACGGCGCCAAGTGATTGACCTGGATGGTCAGTTCGAACCCGTCCACCGTCGTGGTCCGGCCCGCGAATGACCCACCGGCGTTGTTCGCCAGCACATCGATGGACGGGTACGCGTCCGACAGCTCCGCCGCCAGCGTACGGACGTCATCGAGTCGGGCGAAGTCCGTCCGGTACGCGGCCGGAGCGGCATCGCTGCCGCGAGCCAGGGTGGCTACGAGACCGAGTGCGTCGGCAAGGCGCGCCCGGTCGCGACCGACCAGCGCGACCCGTGCGCCGGCGGTCGCGAACGCTTTAGCGGCGGCCAGACCGATGCCGGAATTAGCGCCCGTTACCACAACCGTCTGACCGGTGAAATCGTTCACAGAATCGTTCTCGTTCCCCACGGGCTGAGGCTACCGTGACGCGAGACGTGGTAACCCGCCAGTAACGCCGAATCGCCGATCGCCCGGTGCGACGATCGAGGGATAGCTTGGAGGCCGAGATGAGCGCAGCCGGACGCCCCCGACGCTCGTGCCTGGCGGTGCCGGGATCGAGCCTCAAGATGCTGGACAAGGCGCAGGGCCTCCCGGCCGACCAGGTGTTCCTGGACCTCGAAGACGCCGTGGCGCCGCTGGCGAAGCCCGGTGCGCGTAAGAACGTGATCGCCGCTTTGAACAACGGCGACTGGGGCGGGAAGATCCGGGTCGTACGAGTGAACGACCTGACGACCCACTGGACATATGGCGACGTGATCGAGGTCGTCGAGGGCGCCGGGGCGAACCTCGATGCGATCATGCTGCCGAAGGTGCAAGAGCCGTCCCATGTGCAGTGGCTCGACCTGACCCTGAGCCAGATCGAGAAGCAGATGGGCCTGGTGGCCGGCAGCGTCGGGATCGAAGTGCAGATCGAGAACGCACGCGGCCTGGTGAACTTGGACGCGATCGCGGCCGCTTCCCCTCGGATCGAGACGATCATCTTCGGTCCGGCCGACTTCATGGCGTCGATCAACATGCGGTCGCTCGTTGTCGGTGCGCTGATCCCGGACTACCCCGGCGACCCCTACCACCACATCCTCATGAGCATCCTCATGGCCGCCCGGATGCACGACCTGCAGGCGATCGACGGGCCGTTCCTGCAGATCCGCGACATCGACGCCTACATCGAGGTGGCCAAGCGGTCGGCGGCGCTGGGATTCGACGGGAAGTGGGTCCTGCATCCTGGTCAGATCGACGCGGCCAACGCGGTCTATTCGCCGTCCCAGGAGGATTACGACCACGCTGAGCTAATCCTCGACGCGTACGACTTTGCGACGTCCGAGGAAGGCGGCAAGCT
>DASQPR010000156.1:0-5421 GCA_035643815.1 Micromonosporaceae bacterium
AAGGCCAACTCGATGTGGCCCTCCGGCAACATTGCGGCAGGTCACGACCCGTGCCAATAGAACAACGATAAAGTGCCGGTTTTGACGCTGTCCGTCCGCCCGCGTACGCTCGTCCGGTTGCTCTATCCACGCTGGTAGACTTCATGAGAACTGGTGGCCGGCCGTTCCGCCAGTGGTGATCGTGGCAAGTCCCCACCCGCTGCTGACTCAAGTTGCACGTGTGACTCGAGTCGCAGTGGCGGCCGGATCGCGATGTCGCAACGCCGGCCCCGGTTTACCCCAGTTGAGCTGACACATCGTCGCAACGTGCGGCGAGCACGATGAAGACGGAGTGCCTGACGTGAGCAAGCGCACCTTCCAGCCGAACAACCGTCGGCGTTCGAAGACCCACGGCTTCCGCCTGCGCATGCGCACCCGTGCCGGCCGGGCGATCCTCGCGGCCCGCCGGGCCAAGGGTCGCACGCGCCTATCCGCCTGAGCAGATTCGGGCAGGCATGTTGGCGGCGACCGACCGACTCCGGCGACGTGACGAGTTTTCCGCCACGATCGCGGGTGGCCGGCGCGCCGCTCAAGGGGCTGTCGTCGTCCACGCAGCGGCTCGGCCGCCGCTGGCGGTCGTGCCGACCGCAGCCGACAGTGTGGTGGGCGATCGGTCGGTGCAAATCGCTCAGGCCGGCTTAGACGCGTCGAATCCGGTACGAAATCGGCCCAAGTCTTCGGTGCGTGCGGGATTTGTTGTGTCCAAGGCGGTGGGCGGAGCGGTGGTCCGAAACCGCGTACGCCGACGCCTGCGGCACTTGATGCGTTCTCGGTTGGAACGACTGCCCGACCGTACGGATGTCGTGGTGCGCGCACTGCCCGACGCCGCGAACCGGACGTACTCGGCGCTCGCTGCCGACCTGGACGGGGCGTTGTCCACGATCATCAAGGACCCGATCCGGCCGGCGCGGCCGCGGCGGTCCCGGGGGCGGTCGTGATCGCGAATATGGCGGGGCCACACACCCCGAACCCAGGAGCGTCGGCTCGCGGGCCAGGCACCGACGGCCAGGAAACGGATGTGGGTTCCGCCATCAGCGTCGGCGCGCGCATGCTGTTAGTACCTATCATCGCGTACCGTCGTTGGATAAGCCCGGCGTTGCCGGCGCGTTGCCGGTTCTACCCGTCATGCAGTGCGTACGCCGTCGAGGCGATTTCGACGCACGGTGTTGTCCGGGGAATCGGGCTGGCGACCTGGCGGCTGTTGCGCTGCCAACCCTTTAACCGGGGCGGGTATGACCCCGTCCCACCGCGGCGAACGATGGAAGACGGAGTCAGATAGCCCCATGGGATGGATCTATACAGGGATCTCCTGGATTCTGCTGAAGTGGCATGCGTTCTGGCACTTCATCGGTGTCGGTGACTGGCTCGGCACGAACTGGGACTGGATCCTGGCCACCGTTTTCCTCGTCATTACCATCCGCGCGGTTCTGTTCCCGGTCTTCGTCAAGCAGATCAAGTCGCAGCGCGCGATGCAGGCGCTGCAACCACAGATTGCTAAACTGCGCGAACAGTACAAGAACGACAAACAGGGCCTACAAAAGGCGCAAATGGAGCTGATGCGTTCAGAGAACGCCAATCCGCTCATGGGCTGCCTGCCGCTTGTCGTACAGATTCCAGTGTTCATTGGCCTCTTCCACGTGCTGCGGCATCTCAAGCCGAGCATGTCGGTCGCAGGTCAGCAGCTCTATGGCTGGTCGACGACGCAGTTCGAGAGCGCGTCACACGCGACGCTGTTCGGCGCACCGATCTCGTCGGCGTTCAAGTCGTCGAGTGCCGATGTCACCCTGCTCGGCTCGACCACGACCAACGTACGAATCGTCGCCGGCCTGCTGATGGCGATCATGATCGTCACGACGTTCCTGACGCAGTACCAGATGATCAAGAAGACCGGCTGGGCGACCGACCCGAACCAGAAGATGATCCAGCGTCTGATGCTGTTCGGCGTCCCGATCGGCCTGCTCTTCTCCGGCACCGTGTTCCCGATCGGTGTGGTTATCTACTGGGTCACCACAAACTTGTTCTCCCTCGGCCAGCAGTTCTACGTGCTGCGAAAGTTCCCGCCGCCGGTGAACGTGGACACCGGACTCGGGCTCGGGGGAATGTTCGGTGGTTCGAAGACGCCACCGCCTAGCAAGAACAGGCAACCGACGAAGGCCGGTGCCCGTAATGTGAAGAACGGCAAGCCGATCACCAACGGCGCGCCGGTCGCGAAGCCGACCGTCGCCGGGCCGAAGGTGGGAGCCAAGCCGGTTAACCCGAAGAAGGGCAACGCCGCCAAGCGGCTGTCGAGTTGACGCGACGCTCGCCCGTACGAAACGCACCGAAGATCAGACGGTAGCGATTGGTACGGGCGGCGGCGCGCCTGGACGGCGCGGGCTAGCGAGGCCACAGACCTCCCCGGTCGGATGGTGCGAGGCCATCCGAGGACCCGGGGGTTACCGAAGTCTCAAGCACAACGGAGATGACATCGTGACGGAAACGAGTACGCCCCCAGTCGCGGAGGCCGACACCGACACCGAAGAACCCAAAGCGAGCACGGACAGCGATCTGTTCGCGCAAAGCGAGGTGGCCGCGGACTACGTCGAGGGCCTGCTCGACATCCTCGACTACGACGGCGATATCGACGAGGTGGTCCAGGCCGGTCGGCCCGTGGTCGAGGTCGTCGGTGATCGCCTCGACAATCTGGTCGGCCAACGCGGCGCCACCTTGGAGGCGCTTCAGGAACTCACGCGCCTAGCGATCTATCGCCAGACCGGATCGCCCTCGCGGCTGCTTCTGGACGTCGGGGGCTATCGTGAGGCCCGTCGTAAGGAACTCGTCGCGATCGCCAAGAACGCGGCCGAGCGGGTGAAGCAGCACGGCGAGCCCGTCCGGCTCGAGGCGATGAACGCGTTCGAGCGGAAGTGTGTGCACGACGTCATCAACTCGACCACCGGTGTCGAGAGTGAGTCCGAGGGCGTCGAACCGCACCGTCGCATCGTCGTACACCCCGCATGACCCGCACCGACGAAGGAAGGCGCCCGCCGCGATCGCAAGTCGCGGCGGGCGTTTTTTCATGCACACGCCGCGACGCCTAGGTTGGAGATCATGGCCGGCAGCGACCGCCCCGACGAGTATGGAAACCCCCCACGTGAGCTGCTAGGTGCGGCCGAGACGTACTTTGGTCCGCGGTTGCCCCTTGCCCGCCGCTACGCGCAGTCGCTCGCAACCGACGCGGTGATTCGTGGACTGATTGGCCCACGGGAAGCCGACCGCCTGTGGGATCGGCACGTCCTGAACTGTGTGGCTATCGCTCCGTCCATGCCAACGGGCGCACATGTCATCGACGTTGGCGCTGGCGCCGGGTTGCCGGGCGTGGTCCTCGCGATCGCTCGGCCTGATCTACGCGTGACGCTGGTGGAGTCGTTGGCGCGCCGAACGGCGTATCTCGACGAGATCGTCGACTCGTTGGGTCTAGGCGATCAGGTCGCGGTCGTACGAGCACGGGCCGAGGAGATCGCCGAAAACGTGTCGATGTTTAACGTGAAACCCGCCGACGTCGTCACCTCGCGCGCGGTGGCTCCACTCGACCGCCTCGCCACGTGGTGCCTGCCGCTCGCGCGCATCGGTGGGCGAATCGTGGCTGTGAAGGGAACGACCGCGAGCGAGGAGGTGGCCACGCATGCGAATGCCGTCGCGCGTCTCGGCGGGAGCACTCCGATCGTGCGGGAGTACGGAACCGGTCTGCTTCCCGATCCGACCACTGTGGTGGAGGTGGTACGCGAACGGGTCGCGCACCGCAGCGCCGGCGACCCGCGGACACGTGGTCGGTCGCGACGTCAGTAGCGACCGGTCCCATGGGCTCCGAGCGACCGGTCTCATGGGCTCCGAGCAACCGGTCCCGAGAGCGATTTGGCCGTTGGTTCGGCGGGCCGACTGCCGTGAATGCGAATGTGTGGCCGGATTCATCGTGCCGTGTGGCGATCTTGCACGGGTGTCGGCGAGCGTGAGTGGCGGTTCACGACGAGATCAATTTCGAGCGAAGTGACATTGTCGCCGCGGACCGTCCGACGTCCTCCCCGCGGTCGGGTCGTTGAACCATCGTCGACGACGGTGGACTAGTTAAGCCGAACGTCGATATGCACGAAACCGGTTAGTGGCGAGACTATAAATCTCGCGGTACGACCGTGAACCCGTTGGCAACTCTACGTTTGCCGGCGCAGCGCACGGATGGCGGCGACGTACGGCTGGCTTCCGGCGATTAACGCGAGCAGTCAGCGACGCCTACGCCTGTCCGACCTCGGGGGCGACGTACGACAGTGACCGATCCGGATGTGGGCGGGATGACGGCGGTGCATGACGGAAGTGGCCACTGGGAGCCGATCGTCCCGGTCGGTCCCCCCGCCCGTCTCGGAGTGACGCGTCCGGCCGGCCGACGCAGCGCTCGCCCCGCGTTCGCGGATTTCGGCGGTCCGGCCGTCGTGACGGCCGCCGGCACGGCCGCCGGCGCACCGGCGTCGGGCCGTGCGCATCCGCCGATCGGGTCCGGCGGACTCGGTCGGTCTGCCGGGGTGGAATTCGGCGATGCCGCCATCGGCAGCCGCGACCCGTGGGCGTCGTGGTCGAGATCTGGCCCGTTCGTGGAGCCGGTCGCGCCGGTGGGCGTGAACGTATCCGCCGAGCCACCTCGAGCGCGGCTCGAGGTGCTGGCGTCGCGCCAGCAGTCCGGAGAGTACGGATGGCGAGAACGGGTCGATGTCCCGGCGCCGCACGAGCAGTCGCGGGCGAATGGATCGCGGGAACAACGATGGCGGCGCGGTATGGGCGATCACGCCGGCCGACATCTGGCGACGGACCGCCTCGACTCGGTGGGCGGCGTCGGGGGTCTGTTTTGGCGGAATGTGGTGGCGGTGGGTCGCGCTCGGGTGGTGAACCGGAGCACGATGGCAGCGGTGGTCGAGGTCGACCAGGATCGACCCGCGGGACCACCGGTGGCCGGTGCGGCTGGGCGCCTTCCGATCGTGTCCGGCGGCCGGTCTCGACGTCCCTCCGACCGCCTTGATGAGTCGGTCGCGTTGTATGGTGGCGATTCCGTGTTGTCGGGCGAGACACCCTCAAGTGTGCCGTCGCCACGCACCGGCGCGGTGTCGAGTTACGAGACAGGGGTCAGGATGACCGACGCTGATGTTTCACGTGAAACCGAAGATCCACCCCTGGCGCAGGAGGCGAGGCGGGCCGTGGAAATCCTCAATCCGAGCGGGGAGATCACGATGCCCCGTCCGGCACGGCGTCGCGTCATCTGCGTGGCGAACCAGAAGGGTGGAGTCGGCAAGACGACCACCGCGGTCAACATCGCGGTGGCGCTCGCGCTTCACGGCAATCGTGTTCTGGTCATCGACCTCG
>DASQPR010000157.1:0-8581 GCA_035643815.1 Micromonosporaceae bacterium
CGGGTGCGGTCGAAGCGGCCGCGGCGCACGCGCCCACGATGCGCGGCACGCGCCTGGCCGAAGACAACAACATCACCGCGCCGCGCTACGACGTGAACGCGCCGATCCCGGCGGCACCGGCCAAGGAGGGAGCGAAGTGACCGCACCATCGGCCGAGGCGCTGGCGGCGCTGACGCCCGTACTCACCAAGCGCTGGACGAATCCGGACGCCTGGAAGATCGACGTGTACGAGCGGCTCGAGGGTTACCTGGCACTCAAGAAGGCGTTGGCGGCCAACCCGGACGACCTGATCGCACTGATCAAGGACTCGGGTCTGCGCGGCCGTGGTGGTGCCGGCTTCCCCACCGGCATGAAGTGGGCCTTCATCCCACAGCACGACAGTGCTGAGGATGGCACAGCAAAGCCTCACTACCTCGTGGTCAACGCGGACGAGGGCGAGCCGGGCACGTGCAAGGATCTGCCGTCGATGATGAACGATCCGCACGCGCTGATCGAGGGCGTCATCATTGCGAGCTACGCCATCCGCGCCAACCGCGCCTTCATCTACATCCGCGGCGAGGCGGTGCACGCCGCACGACGGGTCCAGAACGCGATCGACGAGGCGTACGCCAAGGGCTACATCGGCCAGGACATCCTCGGATCGGGCTTCGACCTGGAGGTCGTACTGCACCGCGGCGCCGGTGCGTACATCTGCGGCGAGGAAACGGCGCTGCTCGACTCGCTGGAAGGCTTCCGCGGCCAGCCCCGGCTGCGGCCGCCGTTCCCGGCCACTCACGGTCTCTACGCCTGCCCGACAGTCGTGAACAACGTCGGCACGATCTCGAGCGTCCCGCACATCGTGCTCGGTGGCGCCGCGTGGTGGAAGCAGATGGGAACGGAGAAATCGTCCGGCCCGATTATCTACTCGCTGTCCGGTCGCGTCACGAACCCGGGCCAGTACGAGTGCGGCATGGGTACGACGCTGCGGACACTTCTCGACCTGGCCGGCGGCATGCTGCCCGGCCACAACCTGAAGTTCTGGACGCCGGGTGGTTCGTCGACGCCGCTGCTCACCGACGAGCACCTCGACCTGCCGCTGGACTTCGACAGCGTGGCGGCGGCCGGCTCGATCCTCGGCACCACGGCCGTCCAGATCTTCTCCGATCAGGACGACGTGGTGTACGCGACGTACAAGTGGCTGGAGTTCTACTACCACGAGTCGTGCGGTAAGTGCACCCCGTGTCGCGAGGGCAACTACTGGATGGTGCGGATCTACCGTCGCATCCTCTCCGGCGAGGGCACGTACGAAGACCTGGACACCCTGCTCGACACGTGCGACAACGTGCTCGGCCGGGCGTTCTGCGCGCTCGGCGATGGCGCGACGAGCCCGGTCACGTCGTCGATTCAGTACTTCAAGCAGGATTACGTGGACTACATCGAGGGACGTACGCCCCCGAGGCTGCGGAGCGCCGATCTGGTGGGAGCGCACTAACAATGACCGACGTTGAAAAGCGCACTGACACCGTCACGTTGACCATCGACGGCGTCGAGGTCACCGTGCCCAAGGGTGAGCTCGTGATCCGGGCGGCCGAGCGGATGGGCATCGCGATCCCGCGCTTCTGCGACCACCCGTTGCTCGCACCGGCCGGCGCATGTCGCCAGTGCCTGGTCGAGATCGAAGGGCAGCGCAAGCCCGTCGCATCCTGCACGCAGGCGGTCGCCGACGGCATGGTGGTGAAGACCCAGCTGACGTCGAAAGTTGCCGCGAAGGCGCAGACCGGCGTCATGGAACTGCTGCTCATGAACCACCCGCTTGACTGCCCGATGTGTGACAAGGGCGGCGAGTGCCCGTTGCAGAACCAGGCGATGACAACCGGCCGGGTGGACAGCCGGTTCCGCGACGACAAGCGCGAATTCCCCAAGCCGATGGCCATCTCGTCGCAGGTGTTGCTCGACCGCGAGCGGTGCGTGTTGTGCCAGCGGTGCACGCGGTTCTCCGACGAGATCGCCGGCGATGCGTTCATCGACTTGATGGAGCGCTCCGCGGCCGAGCAGATCGGCGTCTACCGCGAGGCGGCCTTCGAAGCGCCGGCTGGAGAGGACGCCATCGGCGAGACCATGTACGTCGAGGAGCCGCGGGAGTCCGGCGACGTCGAGTTCAACTCGTACTTCTCCGGCAACACCATCCAGATCTGCCCGGTCGGCGCGCTGACCAGCACGCAGTACCGGTTCCGGGCCCGGCCGTTCGATCTGGTCTCGGTGCCCAGCGCCTGCGAGCACTGCGCGGCCGGCTGCTCGCAGCGCACCGACCACCGCCGTGGCAAGGTGCAGCGCCGGTTGGCCGGCAACGATCCGCAGGTCAACGAGGAATGGAACTGCGACAAGGGCCGCTTCGGCTTCCGCTACGCGACCGCATTCGATCGGCTCCAGCACCCGATGATCCGGGACGAGGCGACCGGCGAGCTTCGTGAGGCGTCCTGGCCGGAGGCGCTCGCCGTCGCCGCCGCGGGTCTGCGCAACGCGAACCGGGACGGCGGCGTCGGCGTCCTGACCGGCGGCCGGCTCACGGTCGAGGACGCGTACGCCTATGCGAAGTTCGCCCGCGTCGTCCTGCGTACGAACGACATCGACTTCCGGGCTCGCCCGGTGTCGGCGGAGGAAACCCAGTTCCTCGGCTCGAACGTCGTCGGCGTCGGCAACGTGACGTACGCGGACGTGGACACCGCGACCGCCGTCGTGATCGCCGGCCTGGAGCCGGAAGAAGAGTGCCCGATCCTCTTCCTGCGGCTGCGTAAGCAGGTCGAGCACCGCGGGCTGCCGGTGACCGCGATCGCGCCGTTCGCGGCACGCGGTTTCGAGAAGCTTTCGGCGAGAGTGGTCGCCACGGTGCCCGGCCGCGAGGCCGAGGTCCTCTCCAGTGACGAGGCGGTCGCGGCCGCGCTTGCGACGGAGCGCGCCCTGATCATCGTCGGCGAGCGACTGGCCACGTCGCCGGGTGCGCTCTCGGCCGCGGCCGAGCTGGCCGACCGTACCGGTGCGAAGTTGGCCTGGGTCCCGCGGCGCGCCGGTGACCGCGGTGCGGTTGAGGCCGGCTGCCTGCCGACCTTGCTCCCCGGCGGCCGTCCGGTCGCCGACGCCGTGGCTCGCGCGGAGATGGCGTCCGAGTGGGATCTGGCCGCTGGCGTGCTGCCGAGCGCGCCCGGTCGCGACACCGACGGCATTGTTGCGGCGGCCGCCTCCGGCAAGCTTCGTGGCCTGCTCATCGCGGGCGTCGACCCGGGTGACCTGGCCGACCCGCGCCTGGCCGACGACGCGCTCGCGAACGTCGACTTCCTGGTTAGCCTCGAGGTTCGGATGTCGCCGGTGACGCGGCGCGCCGACGTCGTGCTCCCGGTCGCGCCGGTAGCCGAGAAGCCGGGCACCTTCGTCGACTGGGAGGGCCGGACCCGGACGTTCGGAACGGTCCTCACCACGACCGCGATGTCCGACGCTCGCGTGCTCGACGGACTTGCCCACGAGTTCGATGTTGATCTCGGTTGCGCCGACGTGGTCAAGATCCGCCGGGAAATCGGTGGTACGCCGCCGACCGAGGCACCGCGACCGGCCGCGCCGAACGTCCACGGTGCACCGGCGCCGGTTGTCGCCGCGAACGACGCGATCCTCGCAACGTGGCACCACCTGATCGACCTCGGCAGCCTGACCGATGGCGACGCGGAACTGACCGGCACCGCCCGACCGTCGGTCGTGCGGGTCGGTAAGGCGCTCGCCCGCCAGCTGGGCGTGGCCGACGGTGATCCGGTGACGATCGCCACCGAGCGCGGCGCCGTGACCCTGCCCACCGCCGTGACCGAAATGCCCGACGGCGTCGTCTGGCTGCCGACAAACTCGCCCTCCTCGACGGTCCGCCGGACGCTGGGCGTAACCTCCGGCGGGGTCGTTTCGGTCGTGGCGGGTGGCGTGACATCCGCCGGCGCCGGGCCGGCCGACACAGCTGACGCAACGTCCCGCGGAGGGAATCTGTGAACCCGACCCTCAGCCAGTTCGGCCATGATCCGTGGTGGATCACGATCATCAAGGTCGTGGCCGTGTTCGCGTTCCTCGTCGTGATGACGCTGTTCGCGATCTGGTACGAGCGCCGCGTGGTCGCGCGCATGCAGGTGCGGCCCGGACCCAACCGGGTCGGTCCGTTCGGTCTGCTGCAGTCATTGGCCGACGGTCTGAAGCTCGCGTTCAAAGAAGACATCATGCCGACGCTGGCCGACAAGGCGGTCTTTTTCATCGCGCCGGTCATCTCGACGGTGTGCGCGTTCACCGCGTTTGCCGTGATCCCGTTCGGCCCGGTCGTGAACCTGTTCGGCCACAAGACGCCGCTGCAGCTCACCGACGTGTCGGTCGCGGTGCTCGTGGTGCTGGCGACCTCCGCCATGGGCGTGTACGGCATCGTGCTCGGCGGCTACGCGTCCGGATCGACGTACCCGCTGCTCGGTGGCCTCCGGTCGGCCGCGCAGGTCATCTCGTACGAGGTGGCAATGGGGCTGGCCATCGTGCCGGTATTCCTCGTGTCCGGGACGCTGTCCACCAGCGGCATCGTCGGTGCCCAGCAGTCGGGCACGTCGTGGGTGTTCCACATCGCTGGTCACCAGTTCACCATCGGGTGGTACGCGATCCTGCTCCTGCCGAGCCTGGTCATCTACTTCATCTCGGCCATCGGCGAAACGAACCGAGCGCCGTTCGACCTGCCGGAAGCCGAATCCGAGCTGGTAGGCGGTTTCCACACCGAATACTCGTCGCTCAAGTTCGCGCTGTTCTTCTTGGCCGAATACATCAACATGGTGACCGTGTCCGCACTGTGCGCGACGTTGTTCTTCGGCGGCTGGCACGCACCGTGGCCGATCACCCTGTGGAGCGGCGCGGCACACGGTGTCTTCCCGTTCATCTGGTTCACCGCCAAGGTTCTGATCCTGCTGTTCGTGTTCGTCTGGCTTCGCGGCACCATGCCGCGCCTGCGCTATGACCAGTTCATGCGCTTCGGCTGGAAGGTCCTCATCCCGATCAGCCTGGTCTGGATCCTGGTCGTCGCCGGCGTCCGGGTGCTGCAGTCGTCCGACATCAGTCGAGCGCGCACGCTCACCATCGTCGCCATCGTCTTGGTCGCACTGATCCTGCTGCTCTCGCCGTGGCTTTTCGGGAAGGAGCCGGCGGAACCGGTGAAACCCGGCGACGTGGAGCCGCAGGAAGGTGGCTTCCCGACGCCGCCGATGGATCTGTCGGTGCCGCCGTCACCGAGGCTGCGACGGGTCGTGGGCGAGCGGACGACGGTCCCCGTCCCGGCCGGCGATGTGGTCACCGTGCCGTTGGAAGATTCCGACGGTCGGGACAACGACTCCCACGAGAGTGAGGTTTAGACGTGGGTGGATTCAGGGGCTTCGGGGTCACCTTCTCGCACATGTTCAAGAAGGTCGTGACCGAGAAATACCCCGAGGTGCGTACGCCGACGGCGCCGCGATACCACGGCCGGCACATCCTCAACCGTCACCCGGACGGGCTGGAGAAGTGCATCGGCTGTGAGCTGTGCGCCTGGGCCTGTCCGGCCGATGCGATCTACGTAGAGGGCGGCGACAACACCGAGGACGCGCGCTTCTCGCCCGGTGAGCGGTACGCGACGGTGTATCAGATCAACTACGCCCGGTGCATTTTCTGCGGCCTGTGCATTGAAGCCTGCCCGACTCGTTCGCTCACCATGAGCAACGAGTACGAGTTGGCCCGCGACAACCGCCGCGACCTGATCTTCACCAAGGAGCAGCTGCTCGCGCCGCTGCTCGAGGGCATGGAGCAGCCGCCGCACCCGATGCGACTGGGCGACAGCGAGAAGGACTACTACCTGTCGGGGCTGGACAACCCGGGCACGAGCGCGGGCGCGGAGCACGCACCCGGCAACGTGTCTCCAGTCGGCAAGCTTCCGGGTGAGCGACGGAAGGCGCACACGTCATGAACCATGACATGTTGGTGCTCGCGGTCGGCGCGACCCACGTCTCCGGCGGCGAGAAGTGGACGTTCTACCCGCTCGCCGCCGTATCGCTGATCGGCGCGATCGGCATGGTCTGGGCGCGCAATGCGATCCACTCGGCGCTGTTTCTGGTCGGAACGATGCTCTCGCTCGGTGTCTTCTACGTGCTGCAGGCCGGCCCGTTCCTCGGCGTCGTGCAGATCATCGTGTACACCGGCGCGATCATGATGCTGTTCCTGTTCGTACTGATGCTGGTCGGCCGAGATGCATCCGACTCGATCATCGAGACGCTGCGCGGTCAACGCGTCGCGGCAATCCTGCTCGGCGTCGGCCTGGCCGTGCTGCTCGGCACGGCGCTTGGCCGCGCGATCAACCGGCCGAGTGTCGATCTCACGGCGGCCAACACTGCCCACAGCACGCAAGGTACGGGTAACGGCAACGTCCAGGGCATCGCGCAGCTGCTCTTTACCAGGTACCTCTTCGCGTTTGAGATCACATCGGCGCTGCTCATCACCGCGGCTCTCGGCGCGATGGTGCTCGCCCACCGCCAGCGCGACAAGGACGACGACCGGTCGCAGCCGGCGAAGATGCGGGAGCGCTTCGCCCCTGGGAACTACCCGGCGCCGAAGCCCGGTCCGGGCGTGTTCGCGACGTCCGACTCGGTCGCGACGGCGGCGCGGCTGCCCGACGGCACACCGGCCGGCCGGAGCATCTCGGAGATTCTGCCGACGCGCGAACTGACCAACGAAGAGGCGGAGCCGAAGCGCACGCTGACCGGAGGGACGTCCTCATGACCCCGACGTACTACGTCGTACTCGCCGCGATGCTGTTCACGATCGGCGCGGTCGGCGTCCTCATCCGACGCAACGCGATCGTGCTGTTCATGTGCGTCGAGCTGATGCTGAACGCGGCGAACCTCGCGCTCGTCACGTTCAGCCGCATCAACGGCACGCTCGACGGACAGGTCATCGCGTTCTTCGCGATGGTCGTCGCGGCGGCCGAGGTCGTGGTCGGGCTCGCGATCATCATGTCGATCTTCCGGACGCGGCGCTCGGCCAGCGTCGACGACGCCAACCTCCTGAAGTACTGAGGACCGCCGATGCTTGAAAATTCACCGGCCGCTGTCACGGCGGCCGTTACCTACGCGCCGGCCCACGGCGTGCTGTCGGTCGTCTGGCTGCTCATCGCGATCCCGGCCGCCAGCTCCGCGGTGCTGCTTCTGGCCGGCCGGCGCGCGGACAAGTGGGGCCACCTGCTCGGCGTCGCGAGCGTCGGCGCCTCGTTCGTTCTCGGCCTGATCGAATTCTTCGCGCTGCGTGGGCTGTCCGGTTCGCGAACGGCCGAGCTCACGCTGTGGAAATTCATCCCGGTCGGCTCACTGCAGATCAACTTCGGCTTCCTGTTCGATCCGCTGGCCGCGATCTTCGTCCTGCTGATCACGGGCGTCGGCTTCCTCATCCACGTGTACGCCGTGGGCTACATGGCCGACGATCCGGGCCGCCGCCGGTTCTTCGGTTACTTCAACCTGTTCGTGGCGGCGATGCTCACGCTCGTGCTGGCGGACAACTACCTGGTGCTCTATCTCGGGTGGGAAGGCGTCGGTTTGGCGTCGTACCTGCTCATTTCGTTCTACTACCTGCGGCCGCCGGCAGCGACCGCGGGCAAGAAGGCGTTCATCATGAACCGCGTCGGTGATGCGGGCCTGAGCCTTGCCATCTTCTTGATGTTCGCGGTGTTCGGCACGGTCAGCTTCAGCGGCGTCTTCAATGGCGTCGGTACCGCGTCGCAGGGCGTCACGCTCGCCCTGGCGCTGCTCCTCCTGCTCGGCGCGGTCAGCAAGTCCGGCCAGTTCCCCCTGCAGGCCTGGTTGCCGGATGCGATGGAGGGCCCGACCCCGGTCTCCGCTCTCATTCACGCGGCGACGATGGTGACGGCCGGCGTCTATCTCATCGCCCGGTCCGCGCCGATCTTCAATTCAAACCCGGACGCTCAGTCAGTGGTGGTCGCGATCGGCGCGGTCACGCTGCTCGGCGGCGCGATCATCGGCTGCGCGAAGGACGACATCAAGCGCATCCTCGCCTGGTCGACGGTGTCGCAGATCGGCTACATGTTCCTCGGCGTCGGTCTCGGCGGCGGCGCGTACGCCCTCGCCCTGATCTACCTGCTCGCGCACGGTTTCTTCAAGGCCGACCTGTTCCTCGGCGCGGGCTCGGTCATGCACGGCATGCACGATCAGACCGACATCCGGCGGTTCGGCGGCCTGCGCAAGTACATGAAGATCACCTGGTTGACATTCATGGCGGGCTGGCTCGCGATCATCGGCATTCCGCCGCTGTCCGGCTTCTTCACCAAGGATCCGATAATCCTGGCCGCGTTCAACCGGCCAGGCTGGAGTGGGTGGGTGCTCGGGTTGACCGCGATGATCACGGCCGGATTGACGGCGTTCTACATGACCCGGCTGTTCATCCTCACGTTCCACGGCCCGGAGCGATACACCGAGGAGAACAAGCACCCGCACGAGTCGCCGCCGGTCATGACCATTCCGCTGATCTTCCTCGCGGTCGGCGCGATCGTGGCTGGCGTCCTGATGAAGAC
>DASQPR010000158.1:0-5678 GCA_035643815.1 Micromonosporaceae bacterium
CCGGCTCGACCGCACGAACTGGCTCGACCGCACCGCCCGGCTCGACTACCCGGCCCGGCTCGACCGCGCGGC
Organism: Micromonosporaceae bacterium; assembly: GCA_035643815.1. Taxonomy (GTDB): domain Bacteria; phylum Actinomycetota; class Actinomycetes; order Mycobacteriales; family Micromonosporaceae; genus DASQPR01. The sequence continues at coordinate 73 of DASQPR010000158.1, forward strand.
CCGACTTGACCGCGCGGCCACCCTCGGCCCCGCGGCCTGGCGCCTTGCGGCTGGAACCGGTCACGGCCACCTGATCACGGGGTCGGCGCGGCGTTGGACTCGGTGACGATCGTGTCGAGAAGCTTCGGCACGCGCGAGCCCCACTGCGATGCGACGTCGTCCGGGATCGGCACGACCTGCTGATTCTTGACTGCGCCGATCGTCGACCAGCCGGGCCGCTTGGCCACCGTGGCCCCGGATTGTTGGCAGCAGTCGGTGTCGGCGAGGAAGATCACGTCCGGGTTCGCCTTGATGATGACCTCGGCCGACAGTTGCGGATACGGATTGCTCGCGTTCCCGGCGTCGGCGATGTTCGTCATCTTCGCCATCGCGAACATCGATCCGATAAACGTCTTCGACGTGACCGAGTAGAACGTCTGGTCCAGCTCGTAGTAGAAGGTCAGCGGCTTCGTCCGCGGCTTCAGCTTCGCCAGGTCGTCTCCGATCGCCTTCTTCTCGGCCGCGACCGCGGCGGCGGCTGTGGTCGGGTGACCGGTCAGCGCCCCGAGCGCCGTCATCTGGTGATAGGTGTCGTCGATGGTCGTCGCCGCCGGCGCCATGTAAACCGGGATCTTCAGCTTGACCAGCGCTTCCTTGATCTTGTTCGTATCGTCCGACAGAACCACGAGATCTGGGCTCTTGGCCGCGATCGTCTCCGCGTTCGGCTGGAACGCGTCGATGTCGGCCGGCGGCGGGGTCGCTGGCGGATTCGCGCCGAAGTAGTCGGAGTTCTTGTCGACCGCGATCACCTGGCTTCCGGCACCGATGGTGAACAGCATGTCGGTCGCCGTCGGCGACATCGAGATGATGTGGGTCGGCTTGGCCGATAACGTCGTTCCGTCCTCGGTGACGGGGAACGTCGCCGCCTCGCTGGGCGATCCCGACGCGGCCGGCGCAGCGGCGGTGGATCCGCTCGACGCGCAGCCGGCCAGGCCGACACCGGCCAGGGTCAGCGCGGCGAGCATGGCCGCGGAAGCGATGGTGGGCACGGGTCTTTTCATGTGGTCCTCCTGTCGGTCGAGGCTTGAAGGTGCTTCGCCGACCGGGAGGTGTGTCCCTGCCCGCGAGGCGCCCCTCCTCGAGAGCGCATGTCGCGATCACTGGCAGGCGACCTGGCTTATCCCCGTGGCACGTTCACGTGCGGGGGCATCACAGTTGCGGGACAGCGCCGGAGTCTCACCGGCTTCGCTGCATAGCGATCAACCGGACTGTAGCGCACGCGTGGCCTTTGTTCGTCGTTAGGTCGATGGCCCGGCATGCCCACGCCGCAGCGGTCAAGCTTGATCTACGTCGTGGGCACGCCAGGCCATCGACCGGATTTACATAGCCACCGCGCGCACGTCACGGTCTAGATCAAAGAGCTTTCGGGGGTACGTGATACCGAGAGCGGTTACGTGGTGCCCGGGGGCACGTGGTACGGAGAACGGTTACGTGGCGGCGAACCGGTTCCGGGGGTTCCGAATCGCGGCGTGGTTCAGCGGCGGCGGGAGGGCTTCCGGTCGGGGGTTTCGTCGTCGCCGGCGAGGGCGGCGCGCAGCTTCTCCTTCTCGACCCGGCGCTTCGACATCGACGTTTCCAATGTGCTCGCCATCTCATTGCGCCACCGGGCGAGCAGGAACCACGACGCGATCGCGGACACCACCGCGGCGATCATCAGCCGCACCAGCAACCCGGCGTCCCGCGACATCGGCATCGGAATCGCGAGCAGGATCACGAAGAGGATCGCGAACAGGCCGATCCGGCCGAGTGTGAATTTCGTAGCGGGCGGAATCTTCACCGCGTCACCTTTCCGTGGTCCGGTAGGCGACCAACCGTACGCCAAAGAACCAGATCATCGCGTAGATCAGGCAAGCAAGCAGTGCCCCGAGCGCACCGGCGAACAGCGGCGGAAGAGCGCCGAGCACCGAAGCGAGCAGGCCGCCGGCGAGCGCGCCCAGGGCGGCCGCGACCAGCGCGACGCCGATCCGAGCCGGACCGATCTTCCAGGCGCGAAAGTCTTCAATAAACAACCAGACGGCAAGGATCGCCGCCGGCCATCCGGAGATTCGACCGAACGAGCCGCGACCGGCCACTGACGCAAGGCCATCGACCGCGATCAACAGGACAGTGACGATCGCAACCGACGTGATGACGCTGATCACCATCTCGGTCGCATTGATCACGCGACCGTCCGCGTCACGGTGCGGATACTTCTGGGCGCTCGACGTGGCGGGCGCAGCGCGGTCGTCAGGCGCGGACTTGCCGCGCGCCATCGCGCGCCGTCCGCCGCCCGTACCGCGATTGGTCATTGCTCTTACGCCCAGACCTGCTGAGGCTCGGCGCGGCGCTCGGCCAGCGGCGTCGGCGCGTCATATTCGTGGACCGTGGCATAGCGCGTGTTGCGCTCGACGGGTCGGAACCCGGCGTCCCAGATGAGATTGAGCAGGTCCTCGCGGTGCATCGTGTTCGGCGTGCCGTACGAGTCAGCGTCATGCGTGATCTTGTACTCGACGACCGAACCGTCCAGGTCGTCGACGCCATAGGACAGCGACATCTGCGCGAGCGAGACGCCGTGCATGACCCAGAAGCACTTGACGTGGGGGAAGTTGTCCAGCATCAGCCGAGACACGGCGAACGTCTTGAGCGAATCGGTCGGGCTCGCCATCGTCGTACGCTCTTGCAGCCGGTTGCGGATCTTGCCGTCCGCGGAGTCCACGAAATCATGCTGGTAACGCAGCGGGATGAAGACCTGGAAGCCACCCGTCTCGTCCTGCAACTCGCGCAGCCGGAGCACATGGTCGACACGGTGCCGAGGTTCCTCGATGTGGCCGTAGAGCATGGTGGCCGGTGTCTTGAGACCCTTCGAGTGGGCCAGCCGGTGGATCCGCGACCAGTCTTCCCAGTGGGTGTTGTGGTCGACGATGTGCTGGCGGATCTCCCAGTCGAAGATCTCCGCACCACCGCCGGTCAGCGACTCCAGCCCGGCATCGATCAATTCGTCGAGGATCTCGCTAGCGTCGAGCCCACTGATGTGCTCAAACCAATGCACCTCGGTGGCCGTGAATGCCTTGAGGTTGACCTCGGGCAATGCGGCCTTCAACTCGCGCAGGACGCGCGGGTAGTACTTCCACGGCAACGTTGGATGCAGGCCATTGACGATGTGCAATTCGGTGAGCTGCTCGCCCTGCATTTCTTTGGCCTTGCTGACCGCCTCTTCGATGCGCATCGTATAGGCGGCCTTTTCACCGGGCTTGCGCTGAAATGAGCAGTACGCACAGCTGGCCGAGCACACATTCGTCAGGTTCAGGTGCCGGTTGACGTTGAACATGACCCGGTCGCCGTTGAGTTCGGTGCGGCGGTGATGCGCCAGGCGGCCGAGCCACGCGAGGTCATCGCTCGAGTAGAGCGCCTCGCCGTCGGCCCGGGTCAGGCGTACGCCCTCGTAGACCTTCGCCTCCAGGTCACGCTTCAGTCCTGCGTCCACGCCGCCCTAGCTCCTTCGCCGCCGCCGCCGCGCTGGCCGCGCGCCGTGCACCACCGAGGGTACGTCCAGCCGGCGGCCACTCCGGACACGACCCAGGCGGCGACTGACCGGGGCCCGAGCGACTGGTCGCACTCCCGCAGGTCGCCGACCGGAACCCTACTTCTCACGCCTTATTCAATCTCTTGTTGGCATCAGTAGTGACACTCGTGACAGATGTGAGGTAGGAAACTTCTTGGGGTGTAAAACGACGGACGGGGCGGACGTACATCATGGTTTCGCGGCGACGAGGGCGAGCGGCGAGCGAATCCGGGCTGGCGAGAGTTGGACATGATCGGCACCAAGACGCTCGTCGAGCGTCTTGGGGAGCACTGCTGGTCCGTCCGCTGACGGTCGGAATCACGTGCACGGCATTGTGCGTCTTCGTCGCGCGACCGGCCGAGGCCGCGACCGCGTCCAGCGCGCATTCGGCAACGCACAGCGTCCGGACGACGTCGGCCGCCGGAGCCAGGACCAGCACCGTGGCGAAGCCGGCCGTTCCGACCGGCGCAACGCCGGTCCAAGCATCCACCGGCGCCGACTCCTCCGACTCGTCCAGCGGATCAGGTCTGCACCTGCCGTTCGCCCCGTTCCCGGCGTCGCTCGGGCCACTCGCCGCGTCGATCTTCTCCCGTGAGGCGCAGGTCGAGGGGCTCAGCCAACGCATCGACGGGCTGTCGGTCCAGGTCACGACGCAGGTCGCCGCCACCAACACGGCCTACGCCGCGTGGCAGGCCGCCGTGAGCGCTTCCAATGCGGCCGCGGATCGGGCCGTCGACGCCGCCGCGGCCGAATATGAACAGAGTGCCGGGCTCGGTCCGCTCGCGCCCTACCGCAGCGACCTCCAGCAGCTCAATATGCTCGCACCCGGCATCATCCCGGTACCACCGAATGCCGAGCCGGAAGCGGTCAACCTGACCACGGCACGGCAGAACGAGCAGGCGGCCTACAACGCCTACACGGCGGCCCTGACCCAGCAGGAGAACCTGCAGACCGAACAGTCGTCGCTGCAGCTCACGTTCGAGACCGAGAGCGCTGACCTCACTCAGCTCAAAGCCCAGAACGCCGCAGCGCTCGCGGCAGCGGCCGCCGAGCAGGACCAGATCGACACGAGCCTCGGCACACAGTTGCCGATTAGCGTGAACGTCGACGGGCAGAGCGCGAACCCCAAGGCCCTTGCGGCGATCGCGTTCGCAATGCGGCAACTGGGGAAGCCGTACAGGTTCGGGGCCGAGGGGCCCAAGAGCTACGACTGCTCCGGTCTGGTGTGGGCGTCATATCGATCGGCCGGTGTGACGGTGCCACGGATCGCCCGCGATCAGCAGCACGCGACGACGCCGATCGGCGTGGATCAGTTACTCCCAGGCGATCTTTTGTTCTTCAGCACGACGAGCAACACCGATTGGCGGCAGATCACCCACGTCGGCATGTACGTAGGCAACGGCAAGATGATCGAAGCGCCGATGACCGGTGAGAACGTGAAGATCGCGCCGGTCTGGTGGTCGGCGTTCTTCGGTGCGACGCGCGTGGTGCCGGCCGTAAAGGCGTCGCCGAGGCCGTCCCCGTCGCCGTCTCCCTCACACTCGCCATCCCCGTCGCCGTCACCATCCCCGTCGCCGTCACCCTCGCATTCGCCATCCCCGTCACCATCCGGGTCGCCGTCGCCGTCCGGGTCGCCGTCGCCATCGCCGTCAACCTCGCCGCCGTCGGTCGCACCGCCGGCGACGCTGCCGCCGAAAACGACGCCACCCGCGAGCACCAGTCCTGCGCCGACCCCGTCACCCTCGGCGTCCGCCGCGACCACGACGCCCGCCGGCAGTCCTTCGGCCTCGGCGACCGGCTGACCCGAGCCGTGGCGATCGGCTGATCGTTCCGTCGGCCGTCTACGGCATCCCGTACTGACCTGGGGCGATGTAGGGTCGGCTACCCCGTTGGCCAACTCTGTGGCACCGTTAACGGGGGCAAGTTACTTCAGCCGTCACGCGAGTGTCGGCGCCATTGGGGGGCTGGCCGTGAGCGATCGCGTTGCCGACGTGGCGGTGGAGCGTACGCAGCAGGCTGCGGGCGT
>DASQPR010000159.1:0-2913 GCA_035643815.1 Micromonosporaceae bacterium
CCACCGGCACCCCGTTACCCCGTACGCCGGGCGGCGCCTGTACGGCGTGGTGCACACGACCTGGTTGCGCGGAGTGCCCGTAGACGGAGAGCCGCGCGGCACCCTGCTATCTCGGAGCGACCCGTCATGACCGACTTCACCAGCTTGCCCGACCTCGCCTCCCGTCGCCTCGGCGGCGGCGTGGTCTGGGCCAACGACGAGTTGTTCGCCGCCGCCGACAACCTGGTCGACCCCGCGCCGCCAAGTTTCCGCGCGGGCTCGTTCGGGCCGAAGGGCCAGATTTACGACGGATGGGAGACCCGGCGCCGGCGAGAGCCCGGATACGACCAGGCGATCGTGCGGCTGGGCGCCCCTGGTGTGGTGCGTGGAGTGGTCATCGACACGGCCCACTTCACCGGCAACTATCCGCCGTACGCATCGGTGGAAGGGTGCGGCGTCGAGGGCTATCCGAATCCGGCCGACCTGGCCGAAGCGCCGTGGTTTCCGCTGTCGCCGAAGGTGGCGCTGGCCGGTGACACCCGCAACTCTTTCGCCGTGGGGGAGCAGCAGCGCGTCACGCACGTACGGCTGTCGATCTACCCCGACGGCGGCGTGGCCCGACTGCGTGTGCACGGTGACGTGGTGGCCGACCCGCGATTGCTCGGCCTGATTCCGGTCGACTTCGCGGCGCTGGAACACGGCGGCCACGTCGTCGCGTGCAGCAATATGTTCTACGGCTCCCCGAACAACCTGTTGATGCCCGGTCTCGCTGGCACGATGGGGGAGGGCTGGGAAACCGCACGCCGCCGGGACGCCGGCAACGACTGGGTGCTGATACGCCTGGCGGTGCCCGGCCGGGTACGGCTGGCCGAGCTGGACACCACCCATTTCAAGGGAAACGCGCCGGGACAGGCCGCGCTGCGAGGCATCGACGCGCGGGCCAGCGAACTGGATGACGCCGATGCCTGGTTCGATCTGCTGCCCCGCACAACGTTGCAACCCGATACGCGGCACCGGTTCGCGACACGCGCCGCACCGGATGCGACCCATGTCCGACTGGATGTGTACCCGGATGGCGGCATGGCCCGGCTGCGCCTGTTCGGCGTGCCGTCGCCGGCCGCGATGGCCGAGCTAGCCGCGCGGTGGTTCAACCTGCTGACGCCGTCGCAAGCGGTGGCCGTACTGGCCGGGCTCGCGCCCGAGGACGCGCGGCGCCTTGTCGACTCACGCCCCCTGACCGCCGCCGACCTGCCGTCGCGGCTCTGGCAGTCGTCCACGGTCGAATAGTCAGCGCCGGGTTGTCAGTGGCGCGTGAGCGGCGGCCGGGTGGAGGTCCAGTCGGTCGCCTGCTCGTAGGCGCGCGCGGCCCTCAGCACGAGTGCGTCGGCGTGGCGCGGGCCAACAACCTGCAAGCCGACCGGGAGACCGCCGGAGGTAAATCCGCACGGCACGCTCGCGGCCGGTTGTTGGGTCATGTTGAACGGGTACGTGTACGGCGTCCAACTGGTCCAGTCCGCCGAATGCCATCCCGGCGGCACATTCAGGCCTTTCGCGAATGCGGTGATCGGCAGGGTCGGCGTCAGCAGCAGATCGTACGTCTGGTGAAAGCGGCCCATGCGAACTCCAAGATCGACCCGTACGGCGGTCGCGTCCAGATAGTCCGCGGCGCTGAATCCGACCGCCCGCTCAACACTGCGGCGCAGACCGGGATCGACGCGCTCGACGGCGTCGGCTCCGTACGCCCGAAGGACGCTTGCCGCACCCGCGAACCACAGCACGTGGAAGGCGTCAACCGGATCGGCGAAACCAGGATCAACCTGCTCGACGTGCGCACCGGCATCGGCCAGCACGGCGGCGGCAGCCCGCACCGCGGCGTCGACCTGTGGGTCGTTGTGCACGTAGCCCAGATCCGGAGAGAACGCGATGCGCAGGCCACGCACACCGCCGTCCAGCCCGTCCCGGAACGACACGGCAGGAGAGGGCAACGCCGACCAGTCCCGCGGGTCGAAGCCGGTGAGAATGTCGAGCATCAGAGCGGCATCGGCGACGCTTCGAGTGATCGGTCCGGCGTGCGACAGCGTTCCAAATGGACTCGCGGGCCACACCGGAACCAGGCCATACGTCGGCTTGATCGTGACCGTACCGGTAAATGCGGCGGGGATGCGCAGCGACCCGCCGCCGTCGGTGCCGACCGACCAGGCACCCATGCCGAGTCCGACCGCCGCCGCGCTGCCTCCGCTCGATCCACCCGAGGTCAACGCGGGATCCCACGGATTGCCCGTGGCGCCGTGCCGCAACGAGTCGGTGACGCCCTTCCAGCCGAACTCCGGCGTCGTCGTCTTGCCCAACAGGACCGCCCCGGATTCCCGTAGCCGCGCCACCGTCGGAGCGTCCTCGGTCCACGGGCCGCGCGCATCGATCAGGTTGGTGCCACGCAGCGTCGGCCAACCGCGTGTGTACAGGAGGTCCTTGATCGAGGTTGGTACGCCGTCGCCCGGCCCGACAACGCTGCCCGAGTGCCAGCGAGCCTCGGACTGTTTGGAAGCGGCCAACGCACCGTCGGGATCGACCAGGACGAAGGCATTGACGTCATCGTTGCCAGCGTCGATCGCGGCCAGCGCTGCCTGCGTCGCTTCGACCGGGGACGCGCTACCGTCCCGGAACGCGGCGATCAGTTCGGTGGCCGTGAGGTCGGCCAAGTCGGTCATCGTCTACCTCCCGGCGGTCCGTGCAACGAACCCGAGCTCGTCCAGGGCAGGCTCGCGACGGACTTCGCGGCCGATCACCACTATCCCGCACGCGTTGCCCCAACCGCATCACAGCAAAGGTTGCTGCCCGTTCCACCCGCTGCTCAGCGTGACGCGGCTTGCGAAGGTGCCACCACGGCCGGGATAGAAGTACAGGATGTTCGTTGACTTATTGACAGCGGAGAGG
>DASQPR010000160.1:0-7078 GCA_035643815.1 Micromonosporaceae bacterium
CGGTTCGTTGACGATCGCCTGCGCAATTCCCGCGCGGCGAAGCATTCCCCCCGACAACGTACGCAGTTTCGAGTGCGCCTTGGCTCCGAGCCCGACCCGTTCCACCGCGGTGGCGACGGCCCGGGACACCTGGCTCGCCGGCACCTCCTTGAGGAGCGCGAAATACTCGACGAACTCCAGCACGGTGAATCCGGGATAGTAGCCGAGCGCTTGTGGCAGGTAGCCCAACCGCCGACGAATCTGGCGTCGCGGTCCGTAGCGGCCGGGATCGCGATCCAGCAGACGCATGGTGCCGGCGTTGGGTGCGATGACCGTCGCCATCATGCGCAGCAAGGTTGTCTTGCCGGCGCCGTTCGGTCCGAGCAGGCCGAACACGCCCGGGCCGGTGCGAAGATCCACGCCGGCGACGGCCGGCGTGCGACCGAAACGACGAGTGAGACCGGTGATTTCGACGTTCATACGGAACCTCTCGAGACTCGGGTCGCGGTCACGACGATGACCGCGCAGCACACGCCGATCGCCGCGTACGGCGCGGTTAGCAGTGAATTGGTCACGGCGGCGGAGAAGGCACCGGTCGCCGCTCGGGTTGACACGATCGTCATCGCCCACCCGGCAAGTCCGGCCGCGACGCCCGCGTTCGCCGATCGAGCGAGCGTCGCCGCGGCCAATGCCAGGGCGGACATCGCGGTCATCGGCAGCAACCACCCGAACGTCAGGCCGACGGCACTAGCCGACGCCACCGACGCGATGGCTCCGATCGCCGCGTTGGTACCGAACACCGCGACCGCCCGGACGAGTAGCACCATGCGGTCGCTGACGGCCATGCTCCGCGACAGTTCGTAGGCCGGGTCGATACCGGGGCCGTAGGCGTACGCGATTCCAGCGACCGCCACCGCTGGGGCCAACAGCGAAACCCAGGGTCCGCCGCCGCCGAACGTCGCCACGACACCGGCGGCGAGCACGACAACGCTGGCGATCAGCCACGGAACGACCAGCGAAGGCGTGGTCAGCAAAGCCCGGGCGAGCCCCGGCGACCGCAATACCCGGGTCGCGATGCGCTCTACCCGGCCCGGCCGCCGGCGCCACACTTCCTCCGCGACGCCGAGCCAGGCCCGATCCAGGTTGACGCCGGCAACCGAGTTCACCTCGTTCATCCGGACCCTCCTTCGGCGACGCCGCCACGCAGGGCGCGACGCATGATGCGCCGTACCCGGAATGCACGGCTTTTGACGGTGCCGGCAGCGACCCCGGTGCGCGCCGCGACGTCGGCCACCGTTCTGTCCTCGACGTAGAGCAGTTGCCACACTTCGCGATCGGGCGAGCCGGGCGGACCGAGTTCGGCCAGCGCGGCTTCGATGTCGGCGCGCCACCCGGCGATCTCCGCCGGGTCGTCGGCGCCACTCAATGCCGACTCGTCCGTGAGCGATGCGCTGGTCGCGCCGATGAACGGCCCGCGTCGGCGCAGCCATAGCGCGGCCTGACGGCGAGCGATCCCCCATAACCAACCGCCGGCGGTGTGCGGACGGTAGCCGCCGGCACCGCGCCACACCGCAAGGAATGTCTCCTGCAACACGTCCTCGACGTCGGCGGCGGGCAACATCGACCGCAGTCGGACAGCCAGCCACGGCGCGTGTCGGGCGAATAGCTCCCGCAGCGCGATGTCGTCACCGCCGGCAATCGCGGCGATCAGGTCGTCGTCCATCACCTCTCTATTGCTCCGGCGCGGCGATCGGTTCACAGTCATTCCCACGGGTACGGCGCAAGCCTGGCGGCCGAGGTTCGGACGACCTCGTGGAGGCGAATCGGCCGCACTCGAACGGTCCGACGGCGGGACCGGCACGCGACGACAAGACTCCTCGCCGCCGCCACTACCTCAGCAAACGACCTCAGCGACGCGGCTTATCGGGATCGTAGAGTCATCGGAGCCCGGGTGACAGGTCACGATGCCAGCTCGCACGGTGTTCGCGCTGAGCGCACGCTTCTCTATGGACACCGCTCGCGCGATGAGCGCACGCTGGAGTCCAGTCGAACTGCCAGGAGGTGGGACGTGCTGCGTCGCCGGATGCGTCGAATGGTCACCGGTCGTCTGGAACGGCGCCGTATGCCGTCGGCCCGATGGCGTCGGGGCCGCGTCCTGGTCCGGTCGCGCCACCATCGCGTCGTGTACGCCGGCCGGTGGCCGCTCGCCGCTCTCGCCATGGCACTATGCATCGGCGCCGCCGTTGTCGCGGCGGTTCTCGGGCCGGCCACGATCGCGGCCGCTTCGGCGCTCGTGATCGCCGCGTGGATGACGTACGCAGTCCGGCTACAACGATTGGTGCCGGCCGGAATCCGCGGCGGCGGCCCCGACTCGCCGCCCGGCGTCGGCGTCCGCGAGCCTCGGCGGCCACTGCCGAAGAGCCCGGCCGGGGCGGCCGAGCGGTCGCTGCCTTCGCACTGAACCAGTCCGTCGTCCGTGCCGAGCCAGCCGCATCCGCGCTGAACCGGCCGCATCCGCAATGAACCAGCGACGTCCGGCCGCTCTCAGTGCGTTCCCGACGGCTTGACCAGTGGGAACGCGATCGATTCCCGGATCGTCCGACCGGTCAGCATCATCACGACGCGATCGATTCCAACACCCAGGCCGCCGGTCGGTGGCATGGCATATTCGAGCGCGGCTAGGAAGTCGTCGTCGACATCCATCGCTTCCGGGTCACCGCCAACGGCGAGCAACGACTGGGCGGTCAATCGCCTCCGTTGTTCGAGTGGATCCGCCAACTCGGTGTACGCGGTCCCGATCTCCATGCCGAACGCGACCAGATCCCAACGCTCGGCCAATCGTGGATCCTCACGATGGGCGCGAGCCAGCGGCGACACCTCGACCGGAAAGTCCGTGAAGAACGTTGGCCCGTCGGTCGCCGCCTCGACCAGGCGCTCATAGCACTCGAGGAGCACCTGCCCGCGGTTCCACGACGGGTCGACCGGCACCTTCGCGGCCCGCGCCCATTCGCATAGCATCGCCGCCGGCGTATCCGGAGACAGCGGCTCACCGAGCGCCTTGGCCACCGCGTCGTGCACGGTCATGACTGGCCACGGTTCGGTCAGATCGACCTCGGTGCCGTCCAGCCGCCGAGCCACCGGTCGGCCGTACGCCGCGGTCGCGGCCGCCACGATGAGTGCCTCGGTCAGCTCGCGCAAGTCCGTGTAGTCCGCGTACGCCTGATACGCCTCGAGGATCGTGAACTCGGGATTGTGGCGAGAGTCGACCCCTTCGTTGCGAAACGCGCGACCGATCTCGAAGACACGTTCGACGCCACCGACCGCGAGCCGCTTGAGGAACAGCTCCGGCGCGATGCGCAGATACAGGTTCATGTCGTACGCGTTGATGTGGGTGGCGAATGGTCGCGCGTTCGCGCCACCGTGCGAGGGCTGGAGCACCGGCGTCTCTACCTCGAGGAAGTTCCGGTCGGCAAGCACGCTGCGGATGGCGTGCAGCACGGCTCCGCGCCGGCGCAGGGTGTCTCGGGCGGCCGGGTCGATCGCGAGGTCGAGATAGCGCTGACGCACGCGCGCTTCCGCGTCGACGAGGCCGCGATGCTTGTCGGGCATCGGCCGCAGGCACTTGGCCGCCATCTGCCAGCGGGTCGCTCGCACCGACACCTCGCCGTTTCGCGACGTGACGACGTCACCCGTGATCGCCACATGATCGCCGAGGTCCACGCCGCTGCGCCAGTCGTCGATCGCGGCCTCGTCCAGCGATCCGACGTCGAGCATGACCTGCAGGTCACCGCTGCCGTCCCGAACGGTCGCGAAGCAGACCTTCCCGTGGTCGCGGGCAAGGATGACTCGGCCCGCCACGGTCACCGTGACGCCGGTCGCCGAGTCGGGCGGCAGGTCGCCGTACGCGTTGACGATCCCGGCGCAGGTGTGCGTGCGGCTGATGCCGACCGGGTACGGATCCCGACCGGCCGCGCGCAGCGCATCGAGTTTCGCGATGCGGACGCGTTCCTGTTCCGGTCGCCGTACCGTCGCAAGGTCCTGGGCCGCGACCACAGCGGCGCCCGATCCGACCGACGTCGGTGGCACATCGACCACCGCTCGCGTCGCGGGCGCCGTCCGAGCGTGCCCACGACGCAGCAGCGTGCGTAGGCGCGGCAGCACCACGAAGCCTTCGGCGATGCCGGACGCAAGCGCTACCTTCGCCAAGTCGCGACGATCCTCGAAACAGAGGTAGCGAGGCACCCACTCGGGCCGATATTTCACGTTCGACCGGTAGAGCGACTCCAGCTGGAACCAGCGCGACAAGAACAACAGCATTCCGCGCCACGCTTGCAGCACCGGTCCGGCGCCGATGCGTGCGCCGTCGGCGAACACCGACCGGAACACCGCGAAGTTGAGGGAGATCCGGTTGACGCCGAGCCGAGGGGCGGCCGCGACCACCTCCGCAATCATGAATTCCATCAAGCCGTTGTCGCTCGCGCGATCGCGGCGCATGAGATCGAGCGATAAGCCGTCGGTCCCCCACGGCGCGAACGACAGGATCGCCGCCTCGCGGCCGGCGCCGTCGAGCGCCTCGACCAGGACGCACCGCACATCGGCCGGGTCACCGAGCCTTCCCAGGGCCATCGAGAACCCACGCTCGGTCTCGGTGTCGCGCCATCGGTCCGCGAGATCGATGATGCGCGCCATCTCGTCGGGTGCGATCTCGGAGTGGCGGCGGATCCGCACGACATAGCCGGCGCGCCGGACTCGGGCGACCGCTTGCCGTACCGGCCGCATGCCACGACCGTCCAGGCCGAAGTCGGCGACATGCACGATCGCTTCATCGCCGAGTTGCAGGACGCGCAGCCCGGCCCGGGCATACGCGGTGGCGCCCGCCTCGCTCGATCCCATGACGGCCGGCGCCCACGCGTAGCGCTCGGTCAACCGCAACCACGCACTGATCGCCGGCGACCACGCCTCCGGGTCGCCGAGCGGATCTCCGCTCGCGAGGCAGACGCCCGCGACGACACGGTAGGTCACGGCCGCCTTGCCCGAGTCCGAGAAGATCACCGACTTGTCGCGACGCGTCGCGAAGTAGCCGAGCGAGTCGCGGTCGCCGTGCGCGGCCAGCAACCGCCGGATGTCCTGTTCGTGGTCGGCGCTGACGGTCGCGATGCTGCGTTGCGATGCGAACAACGCGGCCACCACGGCGAGAATCGTCAGCGCCCCGCCGAGGCCCAGCAGCAGATCGACCCACTCCGGTGCCTGGCCCTGCCGGGTGATGTCGAAGACGAACGCGCCGCCCAGCACCTTTTCCAAGCTGTAGACAAACCGGTCGCCGACCTTCAGCGTGCCGGGGAACGCCGCAACGAGACCCCAGCCGGCGACCGTGCAGCCAACGACGCCCACGACCAGTACCGCGGCCGCCTTGCGTACGCTGGCCGGCTGCACCTCCGCGCAGAACCGGTCGCGCGCGAACCACAGGATCGCCGTCGCCCCGATCGCGATCACGAGGTTCGCCGCGGTACTCGACGCTGCGTACCACGGCGCGCGGGTCAGGCCGGTCAGGTGGCTGGCGAAGTGGCCGACGCTACCCAGCAGCGCGAGCACGCCGAGATCGGCGACGATCTGTATGCCCAGATAGATCAGCAACACCTTGAACGCCAGGCGTTTGCGCCGCTCGACGCTCACGGCCAAGATGCCGACGAAGGCCGCGTACGCGAGGTTTGCCGGCGCCGGCAGCAGGACGTCGTTGATGGCCTCGCGGATGGGTCCACTGCGGGCGAACGCGGCCTCGCTGACCGCCGCGACCGCACATAGCGCAGCGAGCACGCCCAGGACGACCGCGAACACGGACGGCACGCGGTTGGTCCAGCCGGCCGCTCGCGCCGCACGCCGGCGGACCGAGCCAGCGACGTCGGCGTCCGTGCGAGCCGTAGCCGATCGGCGGTCAATGGTGTGCTTCACGCGCACATCCTGCTGAGTGCTTCCTGAAAGAATGCTGCGACTCATGTGGGTCGATGTCAGGCGAGCGGTCTGGTCGAACGCGATCTGGGCGACGCTGCCGGCCTAGGTCGCTGCGCCCGCAGGCCCGACGGACAGCCGCCTAGCGGACGGCGAGGTAGACAAGGCTCGCGAGGCCGGCGACCACGCAGTAGATCGCGAAGGGCGTCAACGTACGGGTCTGGAAGTATCGAGTGAGCCACCGTACGGCGGCGTACGCACCGACGGCGGAGGCCAGACTGCCGAGCAGTACCTGACCGCCGATGCCGTTACCCATCGATCCGGTCAGGTCCGGCAACTTCAGCGCACCGGCGGCGAGGATCACCGGCGTGGCGAGAAGGAACGAGAATCGCGCCGCGTCCTCGTGCGACAGCCCGCGGCGCAACCCGGCCGCCATCGTGACTCCCGACCGGCTGATGCCCGGCAGCAACGCCAGGATCTGTGCGGAGCCGATCAGCGTTGTTTCGGCGATGCGGCGCCGAGCGATCCGGGCGTTCGATTCGTCGGCTATGTCGCCCGGCTCCGTCGCTGCGCCCAGCGGTATCGCGGGCACGGCCGCACCGGGGCCACCACCATCGCCGACACCGTGGACGGAATGTGGGCTGACGTGGCCGGCCTCGGATGATGCCAGATCACGGTCGCGTCGCTCAGCGTACGTCGACGAGGAGTACACCGTGCCACGGTCGTCGCTGCCGACGGCGATGGGACGGCGTCGGGATGGTGACGACTCATCAGCGCCACGACGGCGGAGGCGCTCGGCGCCGTACAGGATCGCGCCGTTGATGACGAGAAAGACGGCGGCCGGAGCCGGCTTACCGAGGACGGTACGGAACGTATGTTCCAGCAGCAGGCCGGCGACGCCGACGGGAATTGTCGCGACGATGATCATCCAGGCCAAGCGCTCGTCCGCGGTTTCGACCCGCCGGAATCGAACCGAGGTCACGAAGCCGCTGATGATGCGCAACCAGTCGCGCCAGAAGTACACGAGCAACGCCGCGGCGGTGGCGACGTGAAGCCCGACGATGAACGCGAGGTACGGCGATTCCGGCGCCGAGACGTTGAGGTCGGTTGCCCACCGCCCGCCGATCAACGCCGGCAGCAGGACGCTGTGGCC
>DASQPR010000161.1:0-4811 GCA_035643815.1 Micromonosporaceae bacterium
GGCCCGTTCACGATGGCCGCGGCGGTGGACGCCATCGCTGAGTTGGCGGACGCGTGCCCGGCGCCGGCCCGGCTCTGCGGGCTGTCGCTCGGAGCGTCGGTCGCCTTGGCCGTTGCGGCCGCGCATCCCGACGTGGTGGACCGGGTGGTGGCGAGCGCGCCCGCGATCGACGGCGCTCGCCATCCGCGCGTGACGGCCGTCTATCGGCGGGCGCCGGGCTGGGCCCTACGCCGGTTGACCGATCTGCCCGATCGGGCCGGATGGTTGAGCTTCGTCGACGAGATCGCTGCGCTTGATCTCACCGACGAATTGCCGAAGATCGACGCTAGGACGCTCGTGTTGTGCGGAGGTCGAGACCGAGCGAATCTGGCCGAGGCGAAGCTCGCCGGCCAGGCCATTCCCAACGGCACGTTCTATCTCGTTCCGCACGTCGGGCACACGTGGCCGGTCACGCAACCGAAGCTGTTCGCGACGGTTATCCGTGCCTTCCTGACCGCGTCGGTCAGAGACGACACGCTGACCGACGACGACCCGACGTCCTGATCGGCCGACTAAGCGGCGTGGCGACGGTCGCAGGTCGCCGGCGGGTAGGGACGCGGCTCAGCGGCAAACATCGGCATGAGGGACGGAGGTTTGCCGCACACGACGCCCATGCGTTGACGGTTGCGCGCGATCGTCCACGGGTCGCGGCCACGCGATGGCGCCGGCACGCCGGCCGCCGTCCGGGCACGAACGAGCCGGGCATGACCGGTGGACAGCGCCAGCGCGATCGGCCCGTCCGGTATCGACTCCCACATTCCGCTGGCTCGGCGCCACCAACAGCCGTCGTGATACACGTACGAGATGATCTCGGGGGACACGGTCTCGGCCCGGCCGGAGCGCCATCGCTGCACCATGCGTTGGTGCGTCATTGTCCGCGTCGTGGCGGCGGTTCGGTCGCGATGGGCGGGCACGCCGGTGGTCGGGTCCGTGGTGTCCATACCCTCGACCATCCCCGATGACCTGCGGCGATACCAGGCGCGTTATCGAACCGTGACGAGGTCTTCGCCACGTTCACCCATCAGGGTGTGCGCGTCGTGACGCCGATTGAGCGCGACTGTCGCTTACGGTATTGCTGACGACGACTGTCTGTGATGTGGCATTCGCGGGCATCGTCCAGGGTGCCGCATCACGCCGGCCTACCTCCGGACGACCGCGCGCTCGACCCGGAATCGCCAGCTGCCAACCGGATCTCGCCCGTGTAGGTCGGCGAGCGCATTGACCGTACCGGTGGCCAGTTCGACAGCGTCGTACCCGCACGTCGTCGCGCGTGCCTTCATCATCAGGATGGCCTGGCCGGCGGTGTTGCTCGTGGCCCAGCCCGGTCGGCGGTCGAGGTGTCGGCCGGCCGCCGGGCCGTGGGTGGTGTAGAGCCTGATGTGTACGGGATGGCCGCTACGGCCCCGGCCGTCGGTCACGGCGATGTGGGCACGATCGCGATCGTGATGGTGACCGGGTCGCGCGAGCAGACGCTCCCACCGCGGCAGGGTCGGTGACTCGACGATGACCTCGACCCCGTAGCCGTACGCACCGGCGTCCCCGGACGTGGCGATGCATTGCACCACCTCGATCAGGGACTGTAGATCGCCACGCATAAACGTCGTCCAGCGCTCGGGTCCGGTCTCCGGCAACGGCTGCGGCACGGGCAACATCGTGCCCGCAAGCGCGTCGCGGCGCCACGGCCGATACGGCGAGTCGTACGACGACCGGTCAGATGCACCGGCGGGTCGGGCCGGTGGCGTCGGAATCGGTTGCTGGCAACGGGCTCAGACACGCGGCGGCGGTGTCCCCGCGACAGCTAGCTGCCGGTGGACACCGCCGTGGCGCGGTGATCCTGATCTGGCTAGAAGCGCCTGTTCAGGATGGTCACGATCGCGGTCGCGAAGTGTTCGTGCTTGGCGTACGCACCGGGGAACGCGCTGCGCTGAACCATTTGCGCGGCGCAGGTCAAGCAGCCCCACGAGCCGCGGTACTGCACGAGCACTCGGTAGAACGCGTGCGCGGCGTACGTCGGCCGCTCGATCTGCCTCGGCGAACCCCAACCGGAGGACGGCCGCTGCTGGAAAATGCCGAGCGAGTCGTGGTCGACGGCGTGCGTGTAGTTGCGGAGGTTCGACTCCTGCAGTGCCGTGGCCATCGCGATGATCTGACCGCGCTTCGAGATGCCCATCCGATGGCCCTCGGCCACCACCGCCCAGGCGTTGGCGACCTGCGGCCGGCTCAGGCCGGCGATGCGGGGGAGTGGCGCCGGCTTCTTGGGCGCGGGCTTCTTCGGCGCCGGCTTCGCCGTGGGCTTGGGCGTCACCACCGGTGGTCGGCTCAGGCTGCGGTTTGCGCGCGTCTGCGCGTCCAACCGAGCGGTCTGGAGGCCCGACGCACTCATTTGCGTCGTACCCGTTGCGGTCTGTGGGTGCATAGAGATCCCGAGGGCCGCGGCGCCAGCCGTTGCGGTGCACAGAACACCCAACGCAATGCGATGGATCAACGTACCCGGGGCGCGGAGGGATCGGCGATGTGCCGGCAAGGTCCGTTCCGTTTCTGTTGACGATCCGCGTTACGGGGGAGTAACGCAGGCGTCGACCGTGCCTGCCAAGCCTCTGACCTGGCAACACTACGGAGGGTAATAGTGACTCGGGTCACGCGTAGACCCGTGCGCGGAGGCTAAATGAGCATCAGAGCGGACATGTCGTAAACGACCCCAAACACGCAGCTGACGCACCGTTTCATCAACGATGCGTGCTGCGTCGCCCCCCGACGAGTACGTGCGCATTTACGCGCCACTTTCGGCTGCGCCAACGGACCCTTGCCGGATATCCGTTGCCCCCTGCGCTCCGTACTGACCGTAACCGTAGCAGCACCTGCGGTGTTCGACAACTCCACGTGAGCGAACGATTACGCAGGTCAGCCCGGTTGCTCGTTATGCCCGGAGATGTCCGCGGATGCGTACGGGACCTTGCCGAACCGCACGCATCCGCGGAACACCATTCCCCATCACCACACCCGTCGAGCGCCGTTGCGCGACGAGCACAACGCCGTGACTACCCCTGGACTCGGCGTTCATGCCGGCCGTGCATGTGGCGTGCATCACGACGTACGTCACTCGGCGAGTCAGCGCACCCGCTCGCGAAGGCCGGCGAAGAGTAATGCGACTGTCAGGCGGTCGACGGTGTCGGCCATGGCTTCGGCCGCGCGCGGAAACCGCCGGCCGATCTGGCTGGTGCGCAGCCGGATCCGTAGCCGGCATCGTCCGTCGGGCAGATCATCCAGCACGAGCGCCCAGGACAGGACGAGATTCGGGCGAGCCGAGCCGTGTTGCGGCCTGCGTGCCCGGATCGACTGGTAGACAAGCGCATGCGGGGGGTCGATCGAGACGACCTCGAACGTCGGATCGCCCGGCCCCCAATCGGGGATGTGCTCTCCGGGCGCCAAGGTCTGCCACCGGTCGTCGATCCGGCGCAACGAGCGCCGATGCCGCGGTATGAACACCCAGTCGACCCATCGCGGCATGTACCAGCCGGCGCGGTCC
Organism: Micromonosporaceae bacterium; assembly: GCA_035643815.1. Lineage (GTDB taxonomy): Bacteria > Actinomycetota > Actinomycetes > Mycobacteriales > Micromonosporaceae > DASQPR01. The sequence continues at coordinate 3,566 of DASQPR010000161.1, forward strand.
TTGCCAAGCTGGACGATCCATGGCCACACGTCTCGCGGCGGTGCCGGAAGGACGCACTCGCGATCCATCACGACGGCCGCATCCGGGACGATCTCGTCGCCCGGCATCGTGTCGGCGCGACCGATCGGCTCATCGCGCGTTCGCATGAGCCTCATTCAACTCCGTCGCGCCGGTTGTCGCTGCGCCGCCGTCGCGATCGTGGTGACCCACGTGGCGTGCGGTCGTCTCGGCCCGGAAGCGGTTGCTGTTGGAGCATTCCAGCCGCCGTCCGCGTGAGGTTACAGCGCCTCGCCGCTGCCGGCGTTGACGGTTGAGTTGTGGCCGATCACCGACGCGGTCACGGTCAGATCGCCGCTGTTGAGGATGTTGATGCTGCCGCGACCGCCGCCGTGGATGTCGCCCGACCCGAGGCTCAAGGCACCGTCGTTGAGGATCGCCCGCGCGCGCTGCTGGAACTCGGTGATGTCGAGATCGAGATCTTCGATGTACTCCATCACGGTCGACAGCAGCCGCCGCTCGACGATCTGCAGGTACTTCACGATGTCGCGGCCCTGGAAATAGCTGACCGCTGGTACTTCGTCGACCTGTCCCTTGTCGTTGGTGCGCACGTTGGCCGCGAGTTCGCGGAGGCTGAGTTTTGCGCCGACATCCCGAAGTTGGTCTCGTGCTCGGTCAAATCCCGGTCGTAGGGAGAAGAACGGCCGGGCGAGCAGGACGCCGATCCCGGCCGGAGCCCGTCCGAATTCGGCCGGCATTCGTGCGACGGCGCGACCGATCGCGCTCAGGTAGGCCGGTAACCCGCGACCGCGGCGTAGGTCCACGATCTGGAAGCCGAGGCGGGTCGGCGGCATCGCCCACGACGTGAACTCGAGGTAGAGCGCGTGGGCTTGGATCCCGGCGTGTACGAAGACGGTCGCGACGACCTCGCCGTTCAGCGCCACGATTTCGCACGTGATGTAGTGGCGGTCAGGATCGCTCGGGTTGGCGAGCAGTGCATAGATCGAGGCGTCATCGCTGACACCGACCAGCTTGGCCGCCCGGAACCCGCCGACGAACGCCTTGTCGTAGATGCGCAGCCCGGGGAGCCGAAGTTCCGGGTTCACGTCGTTGGCCAGCGAACTCACCGACTGCTTGATGTGTTCGATCAGGTCGAGTGTGCGAAACGCCGGTTCGCCCGGCGGCGCCGGGATCGGGCTCGGCCGCCGGTTGTCGTCTGGCTCCTGCGCGAACGGAACCTCGCTGCCCT
>DASQPR010000162.1:0-6708 GCA_035643815.1 Micromonosporaceae bacterium
TCCGCGCCACCAGGCCCAGCACCTCATCCAAGCTGCCGCCGCCACCCCACTCCACCACGGGTACGCCGTGCTCCCGCAATTCGGCGATGACATTCGAGCGCTCGAGAAGCCACAATCGGGCGGCCGTCGCCGTGAACCGCCCTTCGCGCAGCCAGTCGCCGCGCCGCCGGCCGCCGCCGGCGAGCATCTCGAGCTGCTCGGGCGGCAGCGTGTCGACGGCGACGACGAAGCGACCCCCGCGGGCCAACCGAGCCAGCAACGCCGCCGAGCGGGAATCGATCAGTGGCGTGAGCACGATCGTCAGCGCGTTCGTCTTGATGTGCGCGGCGCCGAACGTATACACGGTCGGCTCGCGTCCATCCGGCGATGGGCGCGTGTCGAGCAGCCACTCCAGCACGGTCAGATAGTGCCGTCGCCCCGAGGAGGCACGGAGCTTTCGCCCCGGCCACCCGTACTCGACCAGGCCAACGCGATCGCCACGCGTGACGTAGTGCTCGGCGATCCCGGCCGCGGCCCGAACGGTGAGATCCAGCACCGACCGGCTGCCTCGCACGCCACCGGACTGGCCGGACTCGTGCAGCAGATCGAGGAGGATGGTGACCTCGGCGTCCCGGTCCGACAGCGTCGCCACCACGTGCAGTTCGCGCGCCCGCAGGGACACGCGCCAATCGATGCGTCGCAGCCGGTCGCCCGGGCTGAACGGGCGCACGCCGGCCAGTTCCCCACCCTCGCCGGGACGCCGGGACCGGTGGAAACCGATCATGCCGGCGGCCCGTGGCATCGAGTCATTCGCCTGGAACGGGTCGGTGGTCGGAAACGCCCGGATGTCCGCGTACGGCGCCACGCCGGCCGGGCTGATCAACAATCCGTCACCGGCCACCGCGTACGCCACGGTCGGGCCGAGCGTGTGGCGCCCCCAGCGGAGCGCCCGGCCGTCGAGATCGATGCCGACCGTCTCGTCGGGTGCCAACGCCGTGGCGTACGGCCGGCCGGTGTGCTTGATCTCCAACCATCGACTGTGTTGGAGCCGCGCGACCACGAGGTCATAGCGGATCGGGTCGTGGTTCGTAATCGTCATCGAGGCATTCAGGTCCGCGCCCTCGGACACTGCCGGCGTCGGCGTCGTCACCCGTACGGCCGGCGCCGCTTGCGGCCGCCGCCACAGCCCGAGCGCGGCGCCGATCGCGAGCGGTGCGGCCAGGACGACGAGGTCGGGGCGCCGGAGAAACACGGCCAGCACGAGCAGGAACCCGGTCAGCAGGACCATCCGGCCGAAGGCGCGCGTGGACACCCAGCCCGGCGTGATCTCCACCTCGGGCCGCTGATCGGTGCCACGGTCGGGGAGATCGAGGACGAATGGTCGCCGAGAGCTGCGCGTTGGCAACGCCCCGCGGCGTACGGTGCCCGGGCGTCCCGAGTCGCCGAGCCGCGGAGCGCCGCGAGAACCGCCGAAATCGGCCATGAGTCAGCTCTGCGGTGGACGGTAGCGATCATGGTCGGCCGGGTCGGTCGACGGTGGCCGGGATCCGGTCGCATAGGACGGCCCGGCTGCGGACGGCCCGGTTGCGTAGGACGGCCCGGTTGCATAAGAAGGTAGGGCACCGCTGGTCGGTGTCGGCGTCTTCGCGACGATGTCCGCGACGACCGACGCGGGATCGACCCGGCGCAGCCAAACCTCGGGCTTGAGCGTCAGCCGATGTGCCAGCGCTGGCTTCGCGACCTGCTTCACGTCTTCCGGGATGACGTAGTCCCGCCCGGCCAACGCGGCTTTCGCCCTCGACAGCAGCATCAGCGCCAGTGAGCCGCGCGGCGACGCCCCGACCAGGATCTGCGAATGCTCACGGGTAGCCGCGGTGAGGTCGACCATGTATCGGCCGATCGAGTCCTCGACGGTCACGTCCTCCAGCGCAGCCTGCATGCCGAGCAACACGCCGGCGTCACCCAGCGGCGTCAACTGAGCCTCCTCCCGGCGCCGGCTGATCCGTCGTTGCAGCACCGTCAACTCGTCGTTATGGCTCGGATAACCGAACGAGACGCGCAGCAGGAAACGATCGAGCTGCGCCTCGGGAAGCGGATAAGTGCCCTCATATTCGATCGGGTTCGCGGTGGCGAGCACGTGGAACGGCGGGTCCAGCGCGTACGTCGTGCCCTCGACGGACACCTGCTTCTCCTGCATCGCTTCGAGCAGCGCGGACTGGGTCTTCGGCGGCGTGCGGTTGATCTCGTCGGCCAGCAGCAGGTTCGTGAAGATCGGTCCGGCTCGGAACACGAAGTCGTGATTGCGCTGGTCATAAAGGAACGAGCCGGTGACGTCGGCCGGCAACAGGTCCGGCGTGAACTGGACCCGTCGGAACCCGATGCCCAGGACCTGCGCAAACGAGCGCGCGGTCAGGGTCTTTCCGAGCCCGGGCAAGTCTTCGAGAAGCACGTTGCCGCCGGCCAGAATGCCCGCGAGCACGAGTTCGAGGGCCGCCCGGTTGCCGACCACAACCGTGCCGACCGCGTCCAGAATGGCCTGGCCCAGCGCACCGACCTCGTGCGGCATGATGACCGGGATGTCAAGGTCGTCCAGATCGGACCGACCGAGCACGGCGCCGGCGTCCGGGCCGCCGCCGACGTCAGCGTCGCCCAGGTCGATGTCGCCGGCGTCGGGCGCGCCATGCAGCTCTGCATCGCTCACGTCGGACGCGCCGCCCATGTCTTTCACAAGGCCTCCAATTGCGCGACAACAGTCGCCAATTCATTCGGGCTGACCGGCCGCGTCGCGGGCACTGTGATGAAGTTCCACAGCTCCGGACCACAGAGCTCGCGGGCACGGCCGGGGTCCGCACTCCGGATGATCGCGTGCCGTAGTCGCAGGCGTTCATCGACGATGCCGGCGACGGCCGGCTGCACCACGTACGCGAAGCGCCGGACGTCGTCGTCGCCCCACTCCAGCCGAGCCGCCCATCGACGGACGGCTCGAAATGACCCATCTGAGTCCGGCAGCCGTTCGGGTGGTTGCGGAACCTGCGTGTCCCGAAGCGTCTCGGGCACCGGCGGCGGGGCTAGCCGCCGGATCAATTCGATCATCGCGCCACCGGCGAGGAAGACCGTCAGCATCAACACGTACGGCACGCCGACACCCTTGGCCCGCAACACCAGGTCGACGAGGAGCGAGGCGAGGACCGAAAAGATTAGGGTACGGATCAGCCGCGTGGACGGCCGCCGGCGCGGCCGGTGACGCGGCTTGTCGTCATAACTCAGCAGGTCATCGAGTCGAGTCACCGACGCCGCCCGTCCTTGGCGCCGCTGACGTACGCGTCCCGCAGCGGGAGACCAGACGAGCCGACCGTTGGCACGGAGACTTCGAGTTGCCCGCGGATCGTGTGCAGCGATGACAGAGCGCGCGCACGCATCGAGTTGTCGATCACGTTGGTGCTATAGCGAGCCGCCCGATAGAGATCAGCGAGCGATGTCAGCGCGGCCGTGCTCACCTCGTGTGCACCGAGCAGGCGCGTGACCAGGTCGGCCGGCGCATCGGAGGGCGCACGCGGAGTCCCGGCGGCTTGGGCGACCTCTTCCAGACGTACCCAGCAGGCAATGACCGCGGACCGTGCGTCGCTGTCGCCCGCGAGCCGCGCTATACCTTCGTCCAGGGCAGCGATCACGTCTTCACGCCGGGCGGACATGGCCTCGCCGGACCGGTCGGCGTCGCGCGCGACCTGACGGATATCGAGCCAGTGATTGCGGACGAAGTGCCAGACCAGAACGGCAACGACGGTGATCACGAACGCGGCCGCCGCTAACCCACCGATCCAGCTGGCCCACCCAGGGACACCGAACACCTCACGCGCTGCCCCGGATCCCGGTGCAAGGCTCGTCACGGCCGTGGCCGAAGCGCTAGCGGCGCCGACGCCGTCCGCCGAGTCATGCGGGATCGGGACACTGTGCACGCCCGGTGTCGCGATCGACGCGGCGATCGCGGCCACGCCGAGCAGACCGCCGACGATGACCAGCGGTACCCAGCGACGCGTGGCGTCGGCGTAGCTTCGCACGTCGGTCCCCGTTTGTTCGCCCTCGGCCGTCAGCCGGCATTGACGAGCGCGACGGCCTGCGCTAGTACGTCGTCCAGCATGCTGTCGGTCAGGCGACCGGTAAAGGTGTTCTGCTGGCTCACGTGGTAACAACCTAGTAACGCGGGGCGACCAGCCGACCCGTGCCACACGGCACCGTGACCGAATCGTGGCCGCGGTCGCGGTGCCGGTTCACGATAAACCGCGGTGTAGGCCGGCCACCACGCATTCCACGCGAATGCCCCCAACGCGACGACCACGCGCAGCGTGGGCGCGACCAGTTCGAGCTCCCGGTGCAGGTACGGAGCGCAAGTGTCGCGTTCGGTCGGCGTCGGCTTGTTGTCCGGCGGCGCGCACCGGACCGAGGCCACGATCCGTGTGTCGTGGAGCTCCAGCCCGTCGTCCGCGGTGACGCTCGTCGGCTGATTGGCCAGCCCGGCCCGGTACAGCGCGGCGAAGAGGACGTCGCCGGATCGGTCGCCGGTGAAGATGCGTCCGGTGCGATTGCCGCCGTGCGCGGCCGGCGCGAGTCCGAGGATGGCAATGCGCGCATCGGCTGGCCCGAACCCGGGCACCGGACGACCCCAGTAGGTCTGGTCGGCAAACGCGGCGCGCTTGGTAACCGCGACCTCCTCGCGCCACGACACAAGGCGCGGGCAGGCACGGCAGGCGGTGACCGCCTGGTCCAGATCGGCTAGATCGCGACACCCGCCGGCGATCGCGACAACCTCGGCCGGGGTGGTCGCCACGCCGCTTCCGGCGGGGACGGCGTGGCGAACGTCGTGCGTGCGGCCCTGCCCTGCGCTCACCCGAGCCGGTTCCGGAGGAATTCGATCGTACGAGCCCAGGAGGTGGCCGCGGCCGAGGCGTGGTAGACCTCCGGCCGGTCATCGTTGAAGAACGCGTGGTCGGTGCCCGGGTAGTCGTACGTGATGCACTCGCCACCGGCCTCGGTGATCGCCTGGACAGCGGTCTTGATGCCGGGCGCGGCGCTCGTCCCGTCGTGCTCCGAACAGTGGATCAGGGCGGCCTTGCCGGCATAGTTGGACCAGGTCGGTGACATCCGCTCCCACGGCACCGGCGGGTAGAAGCCGACGGTGGCCACGATCTTCGGCGAGAGTGTCGCTGACCACAGCGCGAGACTGCCGCCCATGCAGAACCCCACCGTGCCGACCCGATCGGTCACGCCGTCCAGGCCGGTCAGATAGGTCGCCGCGCCGGCGATGTCCTTGGCCGCCTGATCCATCGCGAGACCCATCATTAACTTGCCCGCTTCGTCGGGTTCGCTCGCTTGCTCGCCGTGGTAGAGATCGGGCGCGAGCGCGACGAAACCGGCCTTGGCGAAGCGGTCGGCCAACGACTTGATGTGCGGCACCAGGCCCCACCACTCCTGGATGACGACCACGCCGGGGCCGGCGCCGGACGCCGGGCGAGCCAGATAACCCTCGCTCGAACCACCCTCGCTCAGGCCAGCGTTGCTGTAATAACTGACGATCTCACCCATGACCGGCTCCTGGTTGTCAGACGTCGTCGGCTGGCTACCTGCGGTTCGCGCACGACCCACCGGCGAAGTTTGTGACCGCGCCGTGGAGAGGTTGTGACGGGTAGCCAATCATGCGAACCGTCGCCGCGGATACACCCAATGTCGGTGTTGTACGTCGCAGCACGCATCGCCCCAGGTCAGGCCGGTGTGATGCGATCGTCGGCTCCTAGCCGAGCGACCATGCAATGCCGTCGAGAATGTCGTGTTCGCTCGCCACGACCGCGGTCGCGCCGCTGACCGCGACGATCGTAGCGAGAATCAGCGCTCCGGCGGCGATAACGTCGGCGCGACCGGGGTGCATCACCGGATTCGCCAGCCGCTCGGAGTGCGTGGCCCGGAGGAGATCGTCGGTCACCCGGGCGACATCGGCGGCACTGATGCGGGCGTGGTGGATCCGGTCGGGGTCGTACGTTTCGAGGCCCATCGCGATCGCGGCCACGGTCGTGACCGAACCGGCCAGCCCGATCAGGGTCTTCGCGTCCCGGCCCGGTACCACGTCGAGCGCGTGGCGGACGGCGGCCGCGATGTCATGCTCCGCCGCGGCGATCTCGAAACTCGTTGGCGGGTCGGTGATGAGATGCCGCTCGGTCATCCGTACGCAGCCGATGTCCACACTGATCGCATGCTCGACCGCCTTCGTTCCCGTGACGAACTCGGTCGAGCCGCCGCCGATGTCGACGACCAGGTACGGCGCCGGCTCGCTGGCTGCCAGTCCGCGCACGGCGCCGTCGAACGACAGCCGAGCCTCCTCGTCGCCGGAAACGACCTCCGGGTCGACGCCGATCGTCGCGCGGACCATATCGGTGAAGTCGGCGGCGTTCGACGCGTCGCGGGACGCCGACGTGGCCACCATGCGCACGCGATCGACGCCCAACCCCGCGATCTGGTCGGCATAGTCGGCCAATGCGAGGCGGGTTCGCTCGATCGCGTCCGGAGCCAGCCGGCCGGTACGGTCGACGCCGGCACCGAGCCGCACGATCTCCATCCGGCGTACGACGTCGGTCAACGCGGCGGCCGGACCCGTCTCCGGCGCCGGTAGATCGGCGACCAGGAGCCGAATCGAGTTCGTACCGCAGTCGATGGCCGCCACGCGGCGTTTCTGTACGGCCG
>DASQPR010000163.1:0-3421 GCA_035643815.1 Micromonosporaceae bacterium
CGCACGGCGGATCAACAGCCGGCGCAGGCCGGGATGGCGTCGGTTGCCACCCTTCGGCGCGGCGGACGCGCTCGGGTTCGCGTTTCCGGTCGCGGTCACATCGGCCTGTGCGTTGCCGTCGCTGCCCGTGACATCGGTATCCGCGAATCCGAGGGCGGTCAGCGCCGTCGCCTCGGGCGTCATCGTCGCCAGCGATCCCTGGGATGACGGTGATGCGCCGCAAGCCGCCACGCCCAGCATTCCGAGCGCGCCGATGGTGGCGGTCGCGATCATTACGCCGAACCGGGAACGCAGTTTCATGACCAAACCTGCTTTCGTTGATGGTGCTTGCGGGGCGGACGCGACCGATCGGGTGGCGTCGACATGCCTAACGATGCGCGATGTATGAAACGGATCCATCAATGCCATGTACGGGATTGGTAAGGGCGTCCGGCCCGCCGGGTCGCCGGGCTCGGTCGGGGCGGCCGCGTCAACGGCCACGCGCGGCGGCGAGAGTTGGTAGGGCGACCGTGAACCGGGCTCCGCCTTCGGGTGCGTGACCGGCCTCGATGTGGCCGCCGAGCCGCCGTACGAGCCCGGCCGCGAGCGCCAGCCCGAGCCCGGATCCGACCTTGCGTACGCCCCGGTACCGCTCGTAAAGCGCCCCTCGTTCAAAGACCACGGCAAGATCGGCGTCGGTGAACCCTGGTCCGCCGTCGCGGACCTCGACGAAGCCGTAGGCCGGTGCGGCCGCCACCGGTCCGCGTACGGCCAGCACGATAGGCGCTCCGGTGGGCAGCACTCGCAACGCGTTCTCCAGGAGGCCGTCGATCACCTGCCGGATGCGACCCGGGTCGGTGTAGACGATCACGGGTACGGCTGGCAACTCCGTACGCAGGACGATGCCGTCGGCGGCGAACCGGGCGCCCCAGCCCTCGGCCGTGCCGCGGACCAGCTGGATCAATTCGACCGGAACGCTCTCCACCGGAAAGTCGGCTGCCTCGAGTCGGGCCAGAGCGAGCAGATCTGTGATGAGACGCTCCAAGTTGCCCGCCTCGGCCAGCATGGTCTGGCCGGCCCGCTGCGCGCCATCGGCGCCGATGACCCCATCGGACAGTGCCTCGGCGTATCCCTTGAGCGATGTCAACGGCGTGCGTAGCTCATGCGAGATGGAGAGCAGGAAGTCGCGTTGCCGCCCCTCGCTGGCCTTCAACGCGGCAGCGAGACCGTTGATCGCGTGAGCGAGATCCTCGGCCTCGGCCGGCGGTTCCGGACGCAGGCGTACGGACCGGTCGCCGGCCGAGAGCCGCGCCGCGACCGTCGCCGCATTCCGGATTGGACGGGCGAGACGCCGCGCCAGCAATGCGCCGACGAGGAGACCGGCCAGTAGCCCGGCGAGTAGCGCGATCCCGATCCGGGCCACCAAGTTCGGTGCGGTGACTGGTACGGCCGGCGCCACAAGGACGATCCCGTCGCCGCCGCCGGTCGATCGGGCCTCGACGAGGTTGCGCCGTCCCGCGATCAACGCACTGCCGCCGACGATGCTCCGACCAGCAGTGATCTGGTCGATGACACGTAACGGCAGGCCGGCCGGATCGGATCGGCCATTGTGCACGAGGTAGGCGTTGACGTCCTGCCGCCGCAGCTGCCGCACCACAACCGCGGCCCGGATCGGCGCGCCGGCTCCGGTGCCGGTCGGTGGATTGACCAAAGAAGCGGCGAGCGATGCTTTGTCGGCAAGTCCCGTACGGAGAGCGTCGTTGGCCGACCGCAGCGCGAGCGGGAAAGCCACGGCCGCCGTCACCAGTACGGAGATGAGCGCAGCGATGCACGTCGCCAGCACGGCGCGGGCCGTCAACGTACGCGTGAATCGCGATCGCGGGCCGCCGGCCAACCACGGCGCTGGACCGGCGCGGCCCGAACCCGGCGCCCACAACGACCGCGACGACGACACCGACGGCGGCCCCGGCGGGCCGCTCTGTCCGGACGGCTGCCACGGCGCCGGACTTGGCACCGTCGGCACGGGCTGGGTCCGCTCCCGCGGCGCGGCCTGTTCCACGGTCTTTGCCGGCGGGATCGGGGAGCCGCCGGCCGTTCGCCAATCCACCGACAGCGGCCATCCCGCCCGGCCGGCATCGGTCTGTCCGGCATCGGTCTTGCCGGCATCGCGGTCCGTGTCGGATCGGCTGGGATCAGGCATCGGCGGCATAGCCGACTCCGCGGATGGTTCGGATGATCGATCCAGCCACGCCCAGCTTCGAGCGCACCTGAGCCACGTGTACGTCGACCGTGCGGGTGCCGCCGTGCGCCGCGTAACCCCAGACCGACGCGAGCAGCTCCTCGCGCGAGAACACCCGGCCGGGCCGGTTCATCAGGTGCCCGAGCAGATCGAACTCGGTCGGTGTCATCGGGATGGAAGCTCCGTCGACGAGCACGAGCCGCCGATTGGGGTCGATCGTGACCGAGCCGACCTGTCGGACGCGCTCGCCGTCCGGCGTGCCGGCCGTGCGCCGCAGGACCGCCTTGACGCGGGCAACCAGCTCGCGCGGGCTGAACGGCTTGGTCAGATAGTCGTCCGCGCCCAACTCAAGGCCAAGGATGCGGTCCACCTCGTCGTCGCGTGCGGTGAGGAAGACGACCGGCGTCCAGTCCCCGTCGTCGCGGAGCCGGCGGCAGACTTCGAGACCGTCCATGCCGGGCAGGCCGATGTCGAGCACGCAGGCGACCGGGCGCAATCGGCGGGCCGCGGCGAGCCCGGCGACGCCGTCGGCCTCGGTGTGCACGCCGAAGTGGTCTCGCGCGAGATACATCCGTACGAGATCGGCGATCGGTCGTTCGTCCTCCACGACGAGCACGAGACCCTTGCCCGGGCGTTCGGTCACCCGCCCATGATGGCCGATCGCAGCCACGAGCCGGTGATCGGCGACGTTCGGGTTGTGTACGGGTCGCTGGTGGCCGCGCTGCGAGTGGTTCAGAAATGGGTCAGAACGCGCCGGCCGGGTTCATCCAGGACGGCATCACCGGGTCGACCGGGTTCAACCGACGAGATCCGGCTGGCCGGAACACGTAGCCGAGGACGGCGTCCACGTGCGAAACGCCGGCGGCATCCGGGGCCTCGATCAGGAACCGTTCCCGTACGCCGTCGAGGGCAGTCGCCGCAAACTCGACGGCGGTCAGGCCGGCGTCCGGCTGCCAGCGCACATTCATCAGCGCGGCGACGGCGGCGTTCAGATGCAGGCGGGCCCGGTGCAGGGAGCGCGACTCGGAGGTGATGACGACCCGGTCGCGCGTGATCACGATCAGGTGGTCGGCGGAATTCGGCTGGTCGAGCCGCCCGCACCGGGCGACGAGCAGCACCGTCTGGCCGGCGCCGACGGTGCGCCGGAAGATCGGCAGGTGTCGCGCCAGCGCTTCCACGGGCAGGCCGGCCTCGGTCGACGCG
>DASQPR010000164.1:0-5023 GCA_035643815.1 Micromonosporaceae bacterium
CTGCCAGCCGGCGCCGCCGCGCGTTACGAAATCGAAAGCTACCTGCGGGAGCTGGAGCGGCAGGCGGGCTATCAGTACGTCTATTCGCCCGTCATCGGGAAACGCGCGCTCTACGAACGATCGGGGCACTGGTCGCACTTCTCCGACGACATGTTTCCGCCGATGGCGATGTCGGCCGACGACGAACTCGTCCTGCGACCCACCATGTGTCCCCATCACGCGCTGATCTTCGCGTCGCGGCCGCGGTCGTACCGCGACCTGCCGGTCCGCATCGCAGAGATCGGCGGCCAGTATCGCGCCGAGCGCTCGGGCGTGCTCGGCGGCCTCGGTCGAGTTCGCGGGATGTCGTTGAACGACGCCCACAACTTCTGCGCGCTCGACGGGGTCGGCGACGAGATCGCGGCGGTGCTGGCGCTTATCCGTGAGGCTTACGCGGCCATCGGCATTGCCGGAGCGGGCTTCCGACTGTCCCGACGCGACGACGCCGGCAAGTATGCCGGCTCTCCGGAGATGTGGCACCAGGCCGAATCGATGCTGCGTCACGCACTCGACCAGTCCGGTGTCGACTATGTCGAGGCGCCGGGTGAGGCGGCGTTCTACGGCCCGAAGATCGACGTGCAGGTCGTCGATCCAATCGAGCGCGAGTCGACCATGTCGACCATCCAGCTCGACTTCCACCAGCCGGCGCGGTTCGATCTTTCCTATGCGGACGCCTCGGGTGGTCGCTCGCGCCCGGTGATGATCCATCGAAGTCTCGTCGGCTCGATGGAGCGACTGTTCGCGCACCTCATCGAGGCGCATGGTGGAGCGTTTCCCGTCTGGTACTCGCCCGTGCACGCCGTCATCGTGCCCGTCTCGGACGCGCAGGCCGGCGCGGCGGCAGAGTTCGAACGAGCCGCGATTGTGGCCGGGCTGCGCGTCGAGGTCGCGGTCGAAGGTTCGATGGGAGCGCGGGTACGTGCGGCCGCACTGCGAAAGGTCCCGTACGTTGGCGTGATCGGCGCTCGGGAAGCGGCCGACGATCGGGTGGCACTCCGGCTGCGCGACGGCCGCCAACTCGATCCGATGCCGGTGGCCGAGGCAATCTCGCTGATCGCTGACATCGTGGCGTCCCGCTCGCGCGAATTGGTGCCGGGGTGAGTATGCGTACTCAGATCGGTCGTAAGTAGACGGTCGCGTGATCTGGGTGCGGAAGCGGATGCGCTGCGCTCACCGGACGACCAAGCTCTGTCCATGAGCGCATTCCGCGACCCGCCGACGGCCGCCGCGATCACGTATCGCTGTCCGGTCTGCGGCGCAACCGCCATTGTCACCGCGGCCTGCTTCCGCTGCGGCCGCGCCCCGGACGCTCGTGCGTCCCGCCTGCCGGCGATGGACGCTTCGCTGCTCGAACTGGCCGAGCACGTGCACCGCTCTCGGCTCGCCTTTGAACGAGCGCTGGTCACCTGGCAGTCCGCGAAGACAACACGCGACATGCTGGTTGAGGCGATTTTGACGAGCCAGGCCGCGCCGATCGGATTGTCACCGGCCACCAGCGCGACCACGGCCAACGGCCCGACAACGGCCGCCGGCGCGACAACCGAAGATGTCGGGCAGCCGAGTGGGACGGGGACGGGTGGCGTACCGCCGCTCGCCCACCGGCCGCCGGCGCTCGGCAACCCTGATGCGTCGCCGCGCACCGTACAAAATCTGTTGTTCGTCCTCGGCGCCGTACTGCTCGGTGTCGCCGCGATCGTGTTCACGGCGGTGGCGTGGAAGAGCTACGGCGTCGGTGGTCGGGCCGCGATCCTCGGCGGCGCCACGCTCATCGCGTTCGCGATCCCGGTTGTCGCGGTGCGCCGTCGGCTCGTCGCGACCGCCGAGACGTTCACCGCCGTCGCACTGCTGCTCCTGATCCTGGACGGGTACGGCATCTGGGCACTCGATGTCGCCGGCGCCACGGAACGGTTGGCCGGGACGACGTACGCGGGCGGAGTCGCGGCCGTCGTGGCAGCGGTCGCGGCCGGCTTCGGCCGGCTCACGCGACTTACGGGGCCGAGATTCGTGGCGGCCGTTGTGGCACAGCCGGCGTTGCCGCTGTTGCTGGCCAGCCACCGTACGTCGGCCGGCCCGACCGCGATCTGCTTCGCCGCGGTCGCCGTGGGCAATGTCGCGGTCATCGCATGGCGCCGTCGTGGCGACCGGACCGGCGCGTCCGGCCGGATGCGCTCGGCCGAAGACGTACTCACCTGGGTCACTGCGCTCCTGGCGCTGGCAATCGCGACCGTTACGGCGTTCGCGGGCCTGGCGAGCGCGACTCACGCCGGATCGGTCCTCGGCCCGGCGACCGCCGTCGCCATTGCGGCTCATGTGCTGGGGTGGACGGGCTGGTTTGCGCGGCCCGATTATCTCCGCGTCGCTGCGGTCGCGGCCGCCGTTACCGAATTCTCCGTCGCCGTGTTCCGAGTGGGAATCGCTGCGACGCCGTTGTATCCGCTCGTCGTTGCGGCCGTCGTGACGCTCGCAATCGCCGTCGCCTCTCGGGCCGTGCCACGACGCTGGTGGCTGTCGGGTGGCCTGACATCCGGTGCCTATGTCGTAACCGCCGTCCTCGCCGCGGCCACGCTGGTGCCGCTCGCCGTGAACGTCCTGATCCGAGTGACCGGGCTGGACGTGTTGTGGCACGCCGATCTCAGCGCTCTTGTCTCACCGGTTGATGCGGATGGTCACATCATCGCCGTGCTGGCGCTGGTCGCGGCCGTCGTTGTTTGCGCGCCTCACCGTTACCGAGCGACGGCCGGTGTGCTCGGTGTGGCCGCGGTTGCCTTGTCCGTTGGCATGATTCCCGGTGCGCCGTGGTGGACGATGCTCGTCGCCGATGGCGGCGGCCTCGTCGTGCTGCTCGGCATCGCCGTACCGACGTTGCGCACGAAGCGTGACGCGGCCGCACGGGCCGCCACCGTGGCGGCGGCGGTTCTGGCGCTGCACGCGTCGTGGTTCGGCCTCGCCCGACCGGTTAGCACGGCCGCGGTCCAAGGTGGTCTCATCGTATGCGCCACTGTCCTGGCGCTCGCATGTCGAGGGATCGGCAACCGGCCAACCGTGCGCGTTGTACGGGGTGTTTCCGTCGCGACCGCACTCGTTGCCCTGCCCGGATGCGCCGCGGCAATCGCTGGCTCCGGCGGCGCGGATCCCATCGTGGCCCTTCGATCGGCGTTGGCGGCCGTCGTAGTCACGGTCGGCGCACTCCTCGCCGTCCGTCGGCGCAAACACCTTCAGTGGTACGGCGTCCCGGCGGCAATCGCGCCGGCCCTGGTCGTCGGCTTCGCCGCGCTGGCCGTCGCGAGCGTCGACGCGGCACCAATCTACGTCCTCGTGAGCTTGTTGCTGATCGTCCTCGCGCCCGCGGTCGCGGGATTACGGGGACGCGTGGGTTTGCTGGCCACGACGGCCGGTGCGCCGCTTGCGTTCGTCGCGGCCGGATCGTTGCTGCCGATCGTGGGCGACGCGTTTGTGGTGCCGTACGCATGGCTTGGCCATGTCTGGTCGGGCCGGCCGTCGGGCGTCGGTCTCGCGCCGGCGTCGCCGTCCCTGACCGTTTACGACCTCGGTGCCGTACTCCTCGCCGCGGCCGTCGCGATCGTTGTCGGCATGGTCGCGGCGGGTCGGCCTGTGGCATTCCGGTGCGCTGTGCACTCGGCGATTCCGGTGGCATTCACGTTGCTGGTCGTGGTCCGCGCGCCGTGGCCGACCGTACCCGTTGTCTTGTTCCTCACGGGTGCGGCGGCCACCGGCCTCGCGGGCATCGGCCGGCGCGGACACGGCTGGGAAGCCGGCGTGATCGGCGTTGTCACGTTGGGTTCGGGTGCGTCCGCCCTGGCTGCAACGAAGGCGTCGTCACTGTGTGCGCTCGGCGGTCTGGTCGTGGTCGCATCCGTCGTCGCGGTGACCGGCCGTACGGTCGCTCGCCGCACGGTTGCCTGGACGGCCGCCGTCGTCCTCGGCGACTGGCTTGCCTTCGCATCCGCTCGGGCCGCTGGCGCGAGTGTTGGCATGACGTCGTACGGCATCGTGTCCGTGGCCGCGATCGCGTTGTTCGTCGGTGCGGTTCGCGCGTCACGGTCGCCGTCGCGACCGGAATCGCAGCCGGAGTCGGGACAGGAGTCGGGACTGGAGTCGCGGCCGGAGTCGGCGGCCCTGGCGGCGGCGGCTCATGCGAGCGCGCTCGTGGCCTTCGTGCTCTGCGGTTCGACCGAGCGCGGTGCGGTCATCGCGGCCGCCTGGGGAGCCCTGGTCGGCGTCCGGGCTCTGTTGCCCGGTCTGCCCGCGCGGCCCCGACGGGTCTACGCCGGTGTGGCCGCTGGCCTAGAACTGGTCGCGTGGTGGCTGTTGGCCGCGGCGTACGGCGTCCATGTCGTCGAGGCCTACACGCTGCCGTTCGCCGCTGTCGCGCTCTTCTGTGGATGGCTCGCCGCCCGCGCTCGACCGATCGGGAGCTGGATCGCTTACGGGCCAGCACTCCTCGCCGCGTTCCTGCCGAGCCTGGCGCCGGCGCTCGCACTCGATGCATCCGTCGGCCGGCGAGTGGTCGTCGGTGCCGCGGCGCTCGCGGTCGTGCTGATCGGCGCGCACGCGCGGTTGCAGGCTCCCGTCATCGTCGCCGGCGGAACTCTGGTGCTCCTGCCGCTGCCGGAGCTGGTGTTCCTCTGGCGCGTCCTGCCGACCTGGATGCCGTTGACCGTCGCCGGTCTGGTGGTGCTTGCGTGCGCGGTCACGTACGAGCGCCGCCGGCGAGACCTGGCCCGCCTCCGTACGATGATCGGTCGGATGGGCTAATCGGGGCCGCAGTCTGGGCGGTTCGACGCGCCTACTTGATCTCGCAGATCGCGGCGCCCGACGCCACCGCGTCGCCCACCTTTGCTTCCAGACCCGACACCACGCCGGCCTTGTGCGCGTTGAGCGGCTGTTCCATCTTCATCGCTTCGAGCACCACGATCAGGTCGCCGGCCGCCACCTCGTCGCCATCCGACACCGCCACCTTGAC
>DASQPR010000165.1:0-6340 GCA_035643815.1 Micromonosporaceae bacterium
GCAGCCACATCGGACGACCGGCGACGACCAGCGCCACCACGTCGACCGCGGCGGCGATGCTCCGGTTGGCCGAGCCGACCGTGTCGACGAACCAGCGACCGGCCGGCGTCGTCGGGACCAGGGCCAGGCCGACCTCGGGACTGACGACGATGATCCGGGCCGCCGCCGACTCGATCGCTGCCACAAGCTCGGCCGTGATCGCGGTGACGGTCGGCACATCTTCACCGCCCGTTCCCTCCGAGTCGCCGCGACCGGCCGGGCCGAGCAACGCGGTGAACCAGCCACCGAGATCGTCGATGAGCAGCGTCTCGGCCGGCCCGGCTTCCTTGATCAGCGAGGGCAGGCGGTCCGGTGTCGCTCCGATGTCCTCGGTGTGCCAGTGCGCGGGTCGCCGCTGCCGGTGTGCCTCGATCCGCGCCGCCCAGTCCGGATCGGGCTCGTCGCCGTCGGCCAGCGGCGCGGTCGCGACATAGCGGACGGTCGTCGGCTCCGTCGTGTTCGATTCGCCCGGCGACTCGGCGGTTGCCGGGCCCGCAGGCAGGCCGCCCGCCTCGGTATTTCCGGCCACGCCGGCTCGGCCAACCGCCGCGGGCAGTCCGGTTGTGGCGGCCAGCGCCTCGGCAAACTCGGACTTTCCGGACTTGATGCCTCCGAGGACGAGGATCGTGTGCGCGTGCTCCGGCGACATGCTCGTACTGTATGGCCTCGACCTGACGCCACGAACGCCGCATGGCATCCCGGCCGGCGCGCGGGTGAGTGAAGTCGGCACCCGGCTGCGGGACCGACTACGCTTGCCGGGCGCGACCACGCGGCCGGCGCCTAAACACCGCCGCCGCGATAACGTCGCCGACCCGACGTTGCCGGATGGAGACGAAGATGACCTGGACGTGGCGGTGCGAGGACGCCGACGGCACCGTGGTGAGCGGTCCGGAGGAGACGTTCGCGAGCCAGTCCGACGCCGAGTCCTGGCTCGGCCAGCATTGGCGCGACCTCGTTGCGTCCGGCGCGGCAAACGCGACGCTCTTCGACGACGAGCGCGTCGAATACCGGATGAGCCTCGCGCCGGCCGGCCAGTGATCCGGTGAGCTACTTCGACACCGGCACTCGGGTGCGCGCCCCGCGCGGCTCGTTCGTCCCGAGCCCGGTCTTCCTCGGCATCGTCGCGATCTTCGTGGCCGCCGGCGCGCTGGCATGGTTCGAAAAAGGCAGCGACAAGTTCAACGTGTTCCTGTTCGTGGTGTTCGGCTGGCTGCTGTCACTGTGCCTGCACGAATACGCGCACGCCCTGGTCGGCTACCGCGGCGGCGACTACGGCGTGATCCATCGCGGCTACCTACAGCTGAACCCGCTCAAATACACCAACGCGGTGCTGTCGATCGTGCTGCCGATCGTGTTCATCATTTTCGGCGGCATCGCGCTGCCGGGCGGCGCCGTCCTGATCGACCACCATCGCCTGCGCAGCAAGCGATGGGACACCGGTGTCAGTCTGGCCGGTCCGGCGGTCAACCTGATCTTCGCGGTAATTCTGATCGCGCCGTTCACCGCGGGCGTGAACGCCTTGGCGCACCCGGTGTTCTGGTCGGCCGCCGCCTACCTTGCGTTCTTCCAGGTCATGGCCGCGATCCTCAACCTGCTGCCGATCCCCGGTCTGGACGGCGGCAACGCCGTCTATCCGTGGCTCAGCAATGAGTGGCGGCGCGGTTTCGACGCAGTGCGGCCCTATGGCTTCCTGCTCGCGTTCGCGCTCATCTATCTGGCCCGCAACCGGATCTTCGGTTGGCTCTTCGACCTGCTGAACAGCCTGGGCCTCGACCCCGGATTCGTGTTCATCGGCGAGAGCCTGTTCCGGTTCTGGAACTGAGTGCTCGCGAACGATTGAGCCGGCGCCGTTGGGCGCCGGCTCACGTCTTCACGCGGGTACGTCGTTCCGACAGTTTCGTGGGTACGGCTTTCCTCAGCTGAGTCGGGCAGCGAGATCCTCGTGGCCGCTCGTCGTCGCGACGTCGGCGGCCGTCTTGCCGTCGTCGTTGGTGGCGGCCGGGTCGGCACCGGCCGCGATGAGTCGATCCACGAGATCGACGTCGCCGTTGGCCGCGGCGGAGTGCAGCGGCGCCCAACCGTGGCTCTGCTTGGCGTTGACGTCGGCGCCGGCATCGATCAGGAGCGCCGCCACGTTGGCATGCCGTCCCGCCGCCGCCGCGTGCAGCGGTTGGATGCGCATTGGGTTCGCAGCGACCGAATTGAGGTCGGCGCCGGCATGGATCAGCTCCGCCGCCGCGGCCGGTGCCCCGAAGTAGGCGGCCAGTTGGAGCGGCGTGAATCCATCGGGCGTACGGTCGTCGACCGCGGCCCCGGCCGCCAGCCGCGACCGGACCTGGGCCACGTCGTCGACGGCCGCCGCCTCGGCCAGATCCAGCACTCCGGCCGCGTCGGCCATGGCCTTTGCGAGCTCGAACTTGTGCCGGTACATCGCGTACAGCACCGGGGTCACGCCATCGTCGCCACCATGCAGCCGGGCGAGTTGGGGATCGTCACGGATCATCGCAACCGCCGCCGCGTCGTCGCCGGCGTCGATCGTGGTGAAAACGTCGCTCATGCTGTCCTCCGGAGATCTTCCGATAAGTACTTCGACCATCTAAACTTTAGATGCTCGAAAGATATCGCGCAATGGCTGAAGGGCGAACGTCGGTGGGTCAGTACGAGGAGTTGGCGAATCGGTTGCATTCGGCGGCGATCCATTTGCTGCGCGCGGTGTCGCGAGTGGATGCCGAGTCCGGTCTCAGTCCGGCGCGCTTGTCCGCCCTATCGGTCATCGTCGTCCGCGGGCCGCTCACGATGACCGAACTGGCCGGAATCGAGCGGGTCAGCCCGGCGACGATCACGTCAACGGTCACCGGCCTCGAGGCCTCCGGCCTCGCCACGCGCGCCCGTTCCGGCTCGGACGCTCGGCAGGTGACCGTGTCCGCCACCGTGGCCGGACGGAAGTTGCTGCACGCGTCGCGGCTGCGGCGGCTCGCCGTACTCGAGGGTTATGTGGAAACCATGACCCCGGCGGAACGAGCGGCGACGACGGACCTCGTGGCGGCGATCGAACGTATCACCGACACGCGTGCCCTGACTGACGCCGGGGACTGACACGACCCAGCTCGGCAGTTGTACGGACGTTCCGCGCTCGCCGCGGCGGCCAGCGCAGAGGTTCCGTACAAATGAAACGTGGCTCACACAATCGCGGCGCCCGACCGGGTCGGTCGGGCGCCGCAGATCGAATGGTCGGCCGGCTACGGCCGGCGAGACGGGCTCGCCGTCTTCGCCGGGTCGCGCTCGACGATCGGGTCGACGATCTCGTCGATCGCCTTGAGCAGATCGGCGTCGAGCTTCATGCCGGATGCCTTCACGTTGTCCTGCAACTGCTCCGGCCGCGTCGCGCCGACGATCGCACTCGACACGTTCGGGTTCTGCAGGACCCAGGCCACCGCGAGTTGGGGCATCGAGAGGCCGGCCTGGTCAGCCAGCGGCTTCAAGCGCTGCACCGCGGCGAGCACGTCGTCGCGCAGCCAACCCGCGACGAAGTTGGCGCCCGACTTGTCGTCGGTCGCGCGGGATCCGGCCGGTGGCGGCTGCCCCGGCAGGTACTTGCCGGACAAGACTCCCTGCGCCATCGGCGAAAACACGACCTGACCGATGCCAAGCTCCTCGCTGGTCGGAACGACCTCGGCCTCGATGACCCGCCACAGCATCGAATACTGCGGCTGGTTCGACACGAGCTGGATATTGAGCTCCTGTGCCAGGTCGTACGCGGCTCGGATCTCGGTCGCTTTCCACTCCGAGACGCCGACGTAGTGCGCCTTACCGGCGTGGACGATGTCGGCCAGCGCCTGCATCGTCTCTTCGAGCGGCGTCTCGTAGTCGTACCGATGGCACTGGTAGAGATCGACGTAGTCGGTCTGCAGCCGCTTCAGCGACCCGTTGATCGACTCCATGATGTGCTTGCGGGACAGGCCACGGTCATTGCGGCCGGGGCCGGTCGGCCAGTAGACCTTCGTAAAGATCTCCAGGCCTTCGCGGCGCTGACCGGCGAGCGCCCGGCCGAGGACGGCCTCGGCGCGAGTGCCGGCGTAGACGTCCGCCGTGTCGAATGTGGTGATGCCCTCGTCCAGGGCGGCGCGGACGCACGCGATCGCGGCGTCCTCTTCCACCTGGGAGCCGTGCGTGATCCAGTTGCCGTACGAGATCTCGCTGACCATGAGGCCGGATCGGCCAAGGTGTCGGAATTCCATGTGGTCGACCCTATCCAAGACCGTTGGGCGTCCGGCGACGCGGTCCTTACCGGCAGACGTGCGTCACAGCACCGGCCGCGCGTCGGCGAGCAACCGGTCGATCTCCATCGTCACCGACACACGGCTCGGATGTGTGGGGTCGATGAGGATGCGGCCCTTGCGATCGAGCGCGCCCCACCGTCCATCATCGTCGGTCATCAGGAACGCGACCGGGTGGATCACGAGCGACACGAACGTGGGGTCGACAAGCGTCCGACCGGACCGGTCGACCACACCCTTGCGGCCGCCAACCTGCACCACTGCCAGCCCCTCGTCGGAGAAGCCGTCAATGTAGCGCCCGTCGGACAACGCGGTGGCGAACATGTCGTACGCGAACGGCACGATCACGCGACCCACGCCGTCGACGGCTCCCCAGTGTCCGTTGCGCCGAACGGCGGCGATGCCGCGCCGGAACGGGCGTACGTCGTCGAAGCCGGTCGAGATGGTCACGTTGTTGTTGCGGTCGATCGCGATCCAGCGGCCGTTCCCGTCGCGCGAGACCCAGGCCAGGCCGCCCGCGAACGAGCTCACACCGAGATAGCCTTTCGCGGCTTCGATCAGTCCCTCGCCGGCCTCATCGATCAGCTCCCACGTCTCCGACTCCGGCCGCCGGACCCAGGCGACGCCGTCGCGGAACGGTTGGATGTCGGCGTACCGGGCCGCCACGACCGTTTCGCCGTCGGCGTTGGTGAATCCCCACAATTGGGTCTGCTCGTCCATCGCGGCCGTCGGCGGCTTGACGATCTGCAGGACTTCCTCACGCGTACGGGGATACGGTCCCCAACCGCCCTCGACGACCCGCCGCAGGACGGCGTCGAGTGCCAGCTCCGTGGCCGCGAGCAGCTGGGGATCCTCTTCCTTGCCGAGATCGAGCGCGCGTTCGAAGTGCATGCACGCTTCCATGTAGCGGCCTTGGTCGTACGCGCTCCGGCCGGCGTGCGAATGCATCGTGCCGCGCAGCCGGTCGGGCAGTTCGGACGAGTTCGCCTCGGCAAACAGGCGGTCGGCCTCGGCGTATTCGCCCCGCCACTGCAGCACGTTGGCCAACCGGGCCTGACAGATCGCGATGCGCCGAAGCTCGCCGGTGGCCTCGGCGTGGGCCAGAGCGAGCTTCGCGTCGGCGAGCGCCTTGTGCAGGTCGCCAAGGATGCGGGACACGACCGCCCGCAGGCTCAGCAGTCGTGCCCGAGAGGCGTTGTCCGTGTTGTCGTTGACTTTCGCGGTCAACATGTCGCGGATTTCCTGCAGCCGGTCCTCGTCGTCGACGACCTCGTGCAGCGTCTCCGGGTCGTAGGTCCACTCGTACCGGGCCAGGATCTGTTCCGGATCCGTGGGCACCGCCGACTCCGCCGATTCGTCGGCTTCGTCCACCGCGTCGACGGCAGCGCTGGCATCGTCGTCGGTCAACTGCGCCGGCATCGCCTCGGTGGCAACCGAATCGCCGCGTTCGTGATCCGCGTCGTCGTCGGCCTCTGGATCGTCGATGCGCGCTTTCTCGGCCGTGGCATCGGCGGTGTCGTCGTCGGTCGACTCCTCGACCGTCGTGGCCACGGTGTCGTCGAGGGCGGTGTCCTGTTCCGCGAGATCGGAGAGCGTGCCGCCGCCCACGACGTCAATGGTGTAGCTCGTGGGCAACTTGGCGGCCGGCGCGGCTGGGGCAGCGGCCCGCTCGGGGACGGCCGCCCGTTCGGCGGGCGCGGGCGGCGTGGCCGACGACTCGGGCGTCGACGGCGCATGCGGTTTCGGTGTGAACCAATCGGTGCCGGGCGCCTCGTCGCCGGCGTCGGTCGAGTCGCCGGACGAATGCCCAGTCGTGCCATCGCTGTCCCGCTGGCCGGTGTCCGGACGTTCGGTGATGCGCGCACCGAGATCCAGCAACGCCTGGGCCGGGGAGATGTCGCCGAGATCGTGGAACGTCTCGGAGCGAACGCCGTCGCGGCCACCAAGATCCGGCCGCTCCACGTCCGGCCGCTGGGTGTCGGGCCGCTGCGTGTCCGGCCGCGCGGTGTCCGGCGAGGTCGTAT
>DASQPR010000166.1:0-4912 GCA_035643815.1 Micromonosporaceae bacterium
TCTGGCTCGATCACGCGTCGGTGACATTGCTGCTTGCCGACGATTCGCGGTCGGCCCCACCGCCGTTCGTCGACGATCCCAACGGCTGGCGGCTGGATGCCGACGTGCCGCTTGGCCGGCCGGCCGATCAGATCGCGCCGCTGCCGCTGCTTTGCACGGTCGGGGGCCGCGATCGCCAGCACGCATTGCTGGATCTCGAATATCTGCGCATGCTCGGCATCGGCGGAGACCCCGTCGAGGCCATGAACGTCATGCGCTTCATCGTGGCCGAGCTGTGTCACAACGTGTGGGCCGACGACGTCCGGATCACGCTCGCCGGATTCGGACCGGACGCCGCGGCCCTGTCCGCGTTCGACCCGGCGCGCATCCGCGTCGAGCCGTCCATCCCGACCGCGGTCGCCGCGTTCCACCATCGGTTGGCCGATGCGGTCGCCAACCTCCACGACGTACGGCCGCCGGACGTCCTGCTGGTCGCGGCGCCCGCGATCGGCGACCACACGGCGCTGAACGCCCTGGAACGCGATCTGATGGCGACGCCGGGCGTGGGGATGGCGGCCGTCGTCGCGCCGACGCCCGAAGGTCTTCCCGTCGGCAAGTATCAGATGAACGTCGGTGGCGGCGGTGACCTGCACATCGGCTTCCTGGGCGACGCGCTGATGCCGGCCGCGTCGCTGCCGGCGCCGCTGGTCGGCGAGGTGGTGTCGCTGATTGCCGAGGCGCGAGAGAGCGGCGACCCATCGCCATTGGATCTTGCCCGCGCAGCATCGCGTACCGTCATTGATCGCGTCCCGGGCGGCCGGGCGATGCAGTTCGCCGGCCAGCGCCGGCAGGATCCGGCGCAGCGCAGTTTCCGAGCCGAGCTCGAGGAGCTGACTCGAGGCGAGGACGCTCGACACGCCGGGATCGGCTGAGCGGAGCGGAGCCGGACTCCACCCGCCGTCGACGGGCTGGCCCGGCATCGACGGCGGGCCTGGCATGATGCGGACCGTGACCGTCGTCGACCAGACCTGGCCGAACCCCGCCAGCGGCGACGATGCGGCCGGCGCTGATGAGCCGGCAGGCCGCGACGATGCCGCCGGCTGTCGTGAGAACGGCACGACGCCCGCGCGGCGTGGTCGGCCAGGCGGGGGCCGCGAGCCGCGGTGGTCCTGGCCCGTTGTCGCCGTGATCGCCGCGGCTGCCGGCATCACGTACGGCTGGGGCGCCGGCCACGCGACCATCGAGCTCTACTACGCCGGTGCCGTCCGGACGATGTCGACGAGCTGGCACGCGTTCGCGTTCGGCGGCTTCGATCCGGCCGGTACGGTCACGCTCGACAAGCTGCCCGGTTCGTTCTGGATCCAGGCTCTCGTCGTCCGTGCGTTTGGGCTGTCCACCTGGACTCTCGTGTTTCCCCAAATTGTCGCCGGCGTGCTCACGGTGATCATGATGTTCGTGGCGACCCGGCGCGTTGCCGGCGCGCGGGCCGGGATCGTCGCCGCAGTGATCACCGCGGCCATACCGGCGACCGCGATCATGAGTCGGGGCAATACCGCCGACGCCATCTGCGTCCTGCTCATGGTCGTCGCGGCCGACGTGACATTGCGGTCGATCGGCAATGGACGCCTGCGTACGGTTGTCCTCGCCGCCATCCTCGTTGGGCTCGCGTTCCAGGCCAAGATGATCGAGGCGTGGGCGATATTGCCCGCACTCGGTCTCGCGTACGTCGTCGCGGCGCCCGGCCCGGTGTCACGGCGGCTCGGACGCCTGGCGATCGCCGGCGTGGTCACGATCGCCGTGTCGCTCAGCTGGATGACGGCGGTCACGTTGGTTCCCGCGGCCGACCGACCGTACGTCGACGGCAGCCGCCACGACTCCGTGTACGAGCAGGTCTTCGTGTACAACGGCGTGCACCGGTTCGGGGCCGGTTCGACGTACGGGCTCGGTTCGGGCCTGCCGTACACACCGTCGGCCCAGGCCCGCGCGCACGCCGCCGAGGTCGGCCGGTCGCTCTCGCCGTCGGCCGACTCGTCCCGCCCGGGCGTCACACGTCTCGTCACCGGCGAGGTCGGGCGGGACGCGGGATGGCTTCTGCCGGTGGCCCTCGCGGCCATGATCGGCCTCGTGATCGCGCGACGGCACCGCCCGCGTACGGACATCGTGCGCGCCGGCGCGATCGTCTGGGGCGTCTGGCTCATCACCTTCACGGTGCTGTTCAGCCGGGCGGCCGTCGTGCTCACGTACTACACCGGGGTGCTCGTGCCGCCGATCGCGGCGCTATGCGCGATCGGCCTCCGTACCGCCTATCGCGCCATGCGGCAGCGGCGCTGGCAGCAGCGGACGCGGCGGGCTGCGGCCATCAGCGCCGTGGTGTTCCTGATCGGCGTGGCCGGCTTGGCCGTGTTGACCTGGCGCACACCGGGCTGGTTCCAAGTCGTGGCCGCCGTTGCGGCCGTGACCGGTGCGGCACTGATCACGATCGCGTTCCGTGAAAGTGTGCGCATAGGTGTGGCGGCGGCGCTCGCCGTCCTGATCGTCGCGCCGGCCGTGGCGACGGCGGCGCTCGTGGCCGACGACGGCGGTTCGTTCGACGCGCCGTTCCCGGCCGGCGGCACGCTGGCCCATCCGGCGGCCCGACTCTCGACGGGCGGCATCTACGGCGGTGTCGTCATTCCGCAGATGACGGCGAAACGCTGGCGAGCATTGGACGACCTGCGACGGGGCTGGGACACGGACCTAGCCACGAACCGGCGACTCGCGATCTTCACGTCGGCCCAGGCGTCCCAGTTCGTGCTGGCCGGGATCGCGGATGTCGAGCCGATCGGTGGCTACACCGGCCTCATCGACTCGCCGTCGCTTGACCGGATCGAACGCGAGTTGGCCACCGGGACGATCGCCTTCGCGATCGTGCCCGGGCCGGACGATCTGCGGGCCAACGATCCGCGCATCCAGGCGATCGAGAAGCACTGCCGCACGAACTCGTTCTCGGCCGGACCGTCCTCCGCTGCCGGTCCGGCGGTCTACTTCTGCCGGTGAGCGTCGAGCGCGCCGTCATGTAATTCGATGACGCATCGCTGTTGACGTGACGCCCGCCAGACGACAGCGACCCCCGAGGCTCCGCGTTTCCGCGGCCGGCTGGACTGGCCGGATCACCTCGGGGGTCGGGTTGCTGTCGTAGTCGCCGAGCCGCTGTACACGGTCCCGACAACGTACTTGTCGAGGACAGCGGCTAGCGGACAGCCACCTCATAAGTCCTATTGCCGTTCAACGCTGGACCACCTCCTTTCGCCGTGTAGAGCGAACCTATCGCCGCCGCCGCGGCGACGGCAAGAGCTTTTAGCGAAAGAATGCCTAGATAAGCGGCGAAAGGCACAAATCAGGGCATGTGGGCACGGTCACACGGCCCCTCACCCTCGCCGCTCGGTCTACAACCATTCGCCGGTACGGCACCCAGCGGTTCAGCGGTCGGCCGCTCGGTCGCGTCGGAGCGCCGAGCCAACCAGAACACGTACCCATGGATGAGGATCGCCCGCCGCGACCCGGGATCGCGCGCGAGGCACGGGCGCGGCAGGATGTGGCCGTGAATCGCGCCCCCCGGACCCGCAGCGTCGCAGGCCTCGTCGCGTTGGCTTCCCTCGCCGTCCTTGCGTTCTTTTGCGTGTGGACCGTTATGCCGCCCTCGCCGGCATCGGTCAACGCTCCGGCCGATCAGTTCAGCGCCGGCCGAGCGTTTCAGCACGTCGAACGCTT
The DNA here is from genome assembly GCA_035643815.1 of Micromonosporaceae bacterium. Classification (GTDB taxonomy): domain Bacteria; phylum Actinomycetota; class Actinomycetes; order Mycobacteriales; family Micromonosporaceae; genus DASQPR01. The sequence goes on from DASQPR010000166.1 coordinate 3,730, forward strand.
CGGATCGCAGGTTCACGTGGCCGGCAGCCCGGCGGCGGCCGACGTGCGCGACTACATCGTCGCGACGCTGGCCAGCTACGGCCTCCAGCCGCAGGTGCAGGACGCGGTCGGCGAGGACGCGAACGACGGCGACGACTTCGCGATGGCCCACGTCCACAACGTGGTGGCCGTGCTGCCCGGCACCGCCTCGACCGGCCGTGTGTTCGCGGTCGCCCACTACGACTCGGTGCAGGTGTCCTATGGCAGCAACGACGACGGCGCCGGTGTCGCGTCGTTGCTGGAGACGGCGCGTGCCCTGACGCGCGGGCCTCGACCGCGCAACGACACAGTGTTCGTGTTCACCGACGCCGAAGAGGCGTGCCTGTGCGGCGCCGAGGCGTTCGTCAGCCAGAACCCGCTCGCGGCCGCCGGCGGAGTGGTGTTGAACTTCGAGTCGCGCGGCTCGTCCGGGCCATCGATCATGTTCGAGACGTCGCTGAACAACGCGAACGTCGTCGGCGTGTACGGCTCGTCGGTGCCGTATCCGGACGCGACGAGCTTCGCCGTCGAGGTGTACCGGATCCTGCCCAACGACACGGACTTCACGATGTTCCGGCTCTCCGGCCGCTTCACGGGGCTGAACAGTGCGTACATCGACGGGTCGGGTGTCTACCACTCGCCGGAGGACAAACCCTCGTATATGAACCGCGGCAGTCTCCAACAACAGGGGGCGAACGCGCTCGCGCTGACCCGGGCGTTCGGCCGGGCCGACATCGCTACGTTGGCCAAGCCGGCCGGCCACGACGCCACATACTTTCCGGTGCTTGGAACCCTCGTCCGTTACCCCGGGTGGCTGGTCTGGCCGTTCGCCGCGTTGGCGGTCATCGGTGTGCTCGCGCTGGCCGCCCTGGCCCGACGCCGGTCGTTGATCCGGTACGGCCGGGTCGCCGCCGGCTTCGGGCTGGCCCTGATCCCGCTGCTGCTGACGGCGATCGCGGCACAACTCCTCTGGCTCGCACTCGTCGCGATCCGGCCGGGCTACGCGAACATGATCGACCCGTGGCGTCCGGGCTTCTACCGAGCCGGCGTCGTCGCCCTGGTCGCGACCGTGGTCCTCACGTGGTACGGCTTGCTACGGCGGCGGTTCGGCGGTTGGACGCTGGCGATCGGCGGTCTCGGTTGGCTCGCCGTACTCGGTGTCGTT
>DASQPR010000167.1:0-2177 GCA_035643815.1 Micromonosporaceae bacterium
CCGCATCCACGAAAACTTCGTCTGCACCGGCCAGGTCGACTCACCGAACGCCACCTGCAGCGCGGTCGACGCGATCATGCCGGGCACCAGGAACGACAGGTATGACTCGCCGCCGAGCCGACTGGTGTTGACCAGACCGCCGACACTGATCCCAAAGCCGAGCACGAAGAGCACCGGCAGCACGAACGAACTCATCACCGAACCGCGCCACGTGCGCTTGTAGCCGACCAGGTCGTAGTTCAGGACCGCAATCGCGCCGGCCATCACTCGACCAACGTCCGGCCGGTGAGGTGCAGGAAGACGTCCTCGAGCGAACTGCGTCGCACGAGCACGCTCGACGGGTGCAGACCGCGATCGGTCACCTGCACGAGCGCAGCGTCGCCGTCGGGCGCGTAGACGAGGATCCGATCCGGGAGGACCTCGACGCGCTCGCCGATGTTTGCGAGCTTGTCTGCGTACGGTGCCTGATCGTCGCCGGGGAAGCGGACCTCCAGCACCTCACGGGTCGAGTAACGCTCGATCAGCTCGCGCGGCGCGCCTTCGGCGACGATCTTGCCAGCGTCCATCACCACCAGGCGATCGCACAGCTGCTCGGCCTCGTCCATATAGTGCGTGGTCAGCACGAGCGTGACGCCCTGCTGCTTGAGCCGGAAAAGGCGCTCCCAGACAAGGTGCCGGGCCTGCGGGTCGAGGCCGGTCGTCGGCTCGTCTAGGAGGACGATCTCCGGGTCGTTGATGAGTGCCCGCGCGATCGTCACGCGGCGCTTCATCCCACCGGATAGCGAGTCGACCTTCGCGTCCGCGCGCTCGGCCAACTGGACGAACTCCAGCAACTCGTCGGCCTTCGCGCGCGCCACCCGCCGGCGGATCCCGAAATAGCGCGCATAGGTCATCAGGTTCTGTCGGACGGTGAGCTCGGTGTCGAGCGTGTCCTGCTGCGGGCACACGCCGAGCTTCGCGCGGATCGTGACGCCATGTTGGGCCGGATCGAGACCGAGAATGCGCAGCGTGCCTTCCGTCGGCTTGGAAACGCAGCCCACCATCCGCATGGTCGAGGACTTGCCGGCGCCGTTCGGCCCGAGAAAGCCGAACGACTCGCCGGGCTGCACGTCGAGGTCGATGCCGTCGACAGCGGTGAAATCGCCAAACCGCTTGACCAGCGACCGGGCGTGGATCAGTGGCGCGTCGGCGGGGATGGCGCGGTGGCCGGCGGTGCTGGGCGAGGGGGTCTGTACGGGCACTGGCCGACCCTAACTCGGACCTGGGACACCACCGCTACCGGTTTTTGTGACGCTGGCCGCGCCGCGCCGCGCCGCGCCACGCCACGGCTGGGCACGCGACGCCTCGCTGGCCGCGGCCGATGTGACGACGCGACCGTCAGTTCGGCTGCGAGATCGACGCCTTCGCCGCCGCGACCAGGTCGGCCGTGACCTCCCGTACGACCGGATCGTCGTGATCGACGCCGCCCTCGAAGCGGACCGACCAGGTGAGCCCGTCTCGCCCGGACACCCGTCGCGCGACTACCCGGGCCGCTCCCCCGGTCGGCAGTGGGTAGTGCGAGGTGTACGCCACCGAGCCGGTAACCCGTTCCCGTACCCGTTTCGGCACGTCACCGGGCAATGCCAGGGCGACGGACACCGCGGGCAGGTCCTCGACGACGCTGTACCCTTCGCCGTCGGCGACGGCCGTCGCCGCCGGCACCAATGTGAGAGTGCCGTCCCGCCAGATGGCCTTGTGGATTTCATGCCAGCGCAGCCGGTTTCGGCCCGGGATGAAGAGTCCGCGATTGGTGACGACGACGGCGTCCGGACCTTGCGGCGTCCACGCCACCACACGTTCACCCGTTTCCAGCTGCGGCGTCTTCGACGTTGGCAGCTTCGGCTTGCGGAACCACACCGTCTACGGCCCTCCGACCGCTTGCTCCCGCAGCGCACGTGCATGCTGCTCAAGCGAGAAGAGTTCCCCGGCGAGCGCCAGATATTCATCTTTGTGCGTGACCGGGTTGAGCCGCTGTACGCGCGACTTGACCTCCTGTAGCCGCCGCATCACGCTCGCGAGCTGCAGCCGGGCGAGCGTCACGGCGACATAGCGCGGGTCGAGTTCGCCGTCGAGACGCAGCGGTTCTACGGCGAGTTCGCTCACGAGCGCGGCGGCCGACAGGTCGGTGCATGCTTCGC
>DASQPR010000168.1:0-2501 GCA_035643815.1 Micromonosporaceae bacterium
GAGGGGCGCCCACTCGGTGACATAGGTGTTGGCGATGTCGTCAATGTTTCCCACGAGGTCCGACCTTACGTGACCATTAGTGGGTGTAGTCCACCCCGAGGTCCGAACCGATGCGCGGCACGACGGCCGGACGAGCGCAAACGGCCGAGACTAGTCGTGGCCCCGGGCCCACGACACGACGTCGTCGGCCGACCAAGTGTTGACGATCCGATCGGCGGGCACCCCACACAGCGCCGCCCGCGTGCACCCGTTGTCGAGCCAATCGAGTTGGCCCGGTGCGTGAGCGTCGGTGTCGATCGTGAATCGGCAGCCCGCCTCCAGCGCCTGTCTGAGCAGCCGCTTCGGCGGATCCAGGCGATCCGGTCGTGAGTTGATCTCGATCGCCTTGTCGTGCTCGACGCAGGCGGCGAACACCGCGGCCGCGTCGAACGTACTCTCGGGACGCGTACGCCCGGCCCGATGTCCCTTGTCGCCGGCACCGGCGGCGGCCACCTTCCGGCCCGTACAGTGCCCGAGGATGTCCAGGTGCGGATTGGTGACGGCGGCGAGCATCCGGCGGGTCATCACGTCCGCGTCGTCGCGCAGGCCGCTGTGCACCGAGCCGACCACGACGTCGAGCCGGCCGAGCAGGTCGTCCGTCTGGTCGAGCGAGCCGTCCGCGTTGATGTCGACCTCGATGCCGGTCAGGATGCGGAATCCGTCAGGTAGCTCCTCGTTGATCGCTTCGACGAGATCAAGCTGCTGGCGCAGCCGATCGGCGGTCAGTCCGCGCGCGACGGTCAACCGCGGCGAATGATCGGTCAGCACCATGTATTCATGGCCGAGGTGCACGGCGGCCAACGCCATCTCTTCGATCGGCGAACCACCGTCGGACCAGTCCGAATGCAGGTGGCAATCGCCGCGCAGGGCAGCGCGCAGGGCCTGGGCCGCCTCGCCGACATCGCTGCCCTCGGTCGCCTGCAATCGCCGGAGATAGACCGGCACCTCGCCGGCCAGCGATTCGATGATGCAGCGAGCCGTGACGTCGCCGACGCCGGGCAGCTCGGCCAGCGTTCCGCCGGCGGCACGGGCGGCCAGATCGTCGGGGCGCAGCGCGGCGACGGTCTTCGCGGCAGCGCGAAACGACCGTACGCGATATGTGGATTCGTTCGCCCGCTCCAGCAGGAAGGCGATGGACCGAAGGTCCGCGGCGGCATCGCGGGCCGCCGCCGGCATCTCGCTCATCGCGGCGCCAGCTGGGTGCGTAGCCGGGCCGCGGTCGCCTGCGGGTCGTCGACCTCGATCACAATCTGCCGGTACGGCGAACCTTCCGCGCACGTGATCGCCACGACGGTGTCGGCCCGCCGTACGTCCCAGAACGTACGGCTGTCGCCGGTGCCGTACGAGCCGGCCGTGATGATGCCCGGAATGTTCGAGCCGGGTAGCTTCAGGCCACGTCGCGGCAGTGTGGATCGGGACACAACCCGAGCGTTCAGCACGTCTGCGACGGGCACGGTCACGCCGGAGGACAGGCACCACAGCACATCGAGGCCGCGGGGCCGGACATGGATTGCGGTGCCGTCCACGATCACGTCGACGTGCGCCTTGCTGTAGACCATCGCGACAATCATCGCGATGACCAGCAAGGTCACCACGATCGGCAGTATCACGGCCGGTGACACGGTGGTTTCCGTGCTGGCGCTCGCTCGACCGAGCCACATCACACCGACGAAATGCATGCCACCGAACTTACTTGAGGCGCGCCGGCCCGGCGCGCCGCGCAGCGTGCGGACCGTTCGGTCGGCCGCTCACTCCGCCGGTCGGACCGCCGTGACCGTACGCCGATCCCGAGCGATGTCGGTGATCCAGCCGCCGGCCCGACCGAGACGCGCGAGTACGTCCGGAGTGGCTGGCAACTCGGCCGGCAGGCTCGGCGGCGGCGGCCACGCGCGACGCGCGGCCGTGGCGGGCGCGAACCATTTACGCAGCGCGGCAATCGGATCACCGCTGTGCAGCGCATCGGCGGCGGCGTCCAACTCCTCGGCGATCGACGCGAGCGACGCGGTCACCGCGGCCGAATTGGCGCCACACATGGCCGCGCTGAGCTCCGCCGGGCTCGCGGCCACCCGTGTACCGTCGTGGAACGAGCCGGCGCCCAACGAAAGCGCGAGCGGATTGTCGGCCGCGACCCGCATGAGCGCCGCGGCCAAGAGATGCGGGACATGCGAGATCGCCGCGACCGCGCGATCGTGTTCGGCGGCGGTTGTCGGCACCACGCGCGCTCCGAGTGAGGTGGCCAGCGTCGCCACCTCGAGCCAGTCGGCGAGCCGCGTCTCATCCGGCTCCAGGCACAGCGCCCAGGCGGCGCCGCGAAACAGCTTGGGGTCGCTCGCAGCGAAGCCGGACGTCTCGCGGCCGGCCATCGGATGGCCGCCGACGAACCCGGTCAGCGCGATGCCGGAAGTCCGCCACCGGTCGACGATGACGTCGCGCACCGGTCCCTTCACCGACGTGACATCCGT